>NZ_BAAIHN010000020.1:0-51605 GCF_054784775.1 Lacticaseibacillus boliensis | reverse complement strand
CTAGCTTTTGGTTTCGACGCTTAGAGCATAGCATGGGTAGCTTTGTAGGTGTCCTTTTAATTTGTCATTTTAAAAAGGGCCTACACTCTCGGCGTTGGATTTCTCCAACACCAGAAAGTGTAGACCCGTTTTTGTTTGCGCCGAATTTGTCTGCGGAAAAAAGCGAACAGTGCTAAAATTATAAGTTGATTTGTAATAAGAAAGGAAGCGACTCCCGCTTGGACACCCCATTAGACGTCAACGGCCGCCCGTATAACCGCAATCTGGTCGTGGCGACGCTGCTTGTCGGTACCTTCACCACCTTCATCACGCAAACGATCCTCACCACCGCTTTTCCCACCTTGATGGCGGATTTTCACATCACCGCCAGCTCTGTGCAGTGGTTAACGACCGGCTTCATGCTGGTCATGGGCATCATGATCCCAGTCTCTGCTTGGCTACTCAGCAAATTCAACGTCAAGCACCTGTATATCACTGCCATGTCGATTTTCTTTGCCGGCACCTTGCTGTCACGCTTCGCGTGGAGCTTCCCGGCGCTACTCGCCGGGCGCTTGATCCAAGCCGTCGGGGTGGGCATGTCGGCGCCAACGTTTCAAAACGTCATGTACGCCATCTTCCCACCCAAGCGTCGCGGTAGCGCCATGGGGCTTGCCGGCATCGTGATCGGGCTGGCGCCTGCGATCGGCCCGACGCTTTCCGGCTGGGTCTTGCTCCATCATTCCTGGCGCACCTTGTTCACGATGCTGTTGCCGATCGTGGCGATTGTCATCATTTTGGCGAGCTTTTCGATGCACAAATTGCTGGAGACTTCCAATCCCAAAATCGACACGGCTTCGGTAGTCGAGTCGACCATCGGCTTTGGCTCGCTACTTTATGGTTTCTCCGAAGTCGGCACCCGGGGCTGGGGCGATCCGGTCGTGCTCGGGTTCTTGCTCGTTGGTGTGATCGTCGTCGTTTTGTTCTGCCACCGGTAGCTACATATGACCACCCCGTTGTTGGAGTTGCGAGTCTTCACTAATCCCACCTTCACCTTGTCGACGATTTTGACCGCTGTGGCGTTCATGTCGATGGTCGGCGTGGAAATGGTCTTGCCGATGTACATCCAGACGATCCGCGGTGAATCTGCCTTCCATTCTGGCCTGATCCTTTTCCCAGGGGCAATCATGATGGGGATCATGAGCCCCATCACCGGGCGGATCTTTGATCGCATCGGGGCCAAACGGCTGGCCACGACCGGCTTGTTTCTGCTACTTTGTGGGACGTTCCCGCTGATTACCTTGACGGCGGATTCACCGATCTTGTTTGTCACGATCTTATATACCGTGCGGATGTTTGGGATCACCATGGTTACCATGCCAGTCACCACTGCTGGGATGAACGCCTTGCCATACAACCTGATCACCCACGGCACCGCGGTCAACAACACGATCCGCCAGATCGCCGCTTCTATCGGGACGGCGATCATGATTTCCGTTTTGTCTGCCGTAACCAGCAGTCAGGCCCCTCAGGCTGGCTTGAAAACCGCCGCACCGCTGGCATTTGCCCGGCAAATGCGACAGGCAACCGTCGCCGGCTACCGCGCGGCGTTCATTGTTTCCTTATTCTTGTGTGTGCTGGGCTTTCTCTTGAGCCTGCGCCTCAAACGTGATGAAATCGATGGAGGTGCGCGCTCATGATCATGTTCTTATTCGTCCTCGCCGCCTTGGGCTTTTTCTACCACCGCGTCTTGGACCAGCACGACCGCGCCCGCACGATCGGCACCATCGTTACCGGCGCGGTAATCGTGGCATCCGTGCTTGCCATTGCCGCCAACGATGTGTGGCATGTCGGGATGCACGAGCACACAACCAGCCAAACCACCGCGTTGGTAGGCAACCAGGTGGCGGCCATTGCCATTGGCACCAACAAGCACGAACAGGCCTATGTCGCGCGTCTTGCTTCTGGTAAAACGGTCACCGTCAAGCCTGGTTTGACCACCACCACCGCACTCAACACGAATGCGGCCAAGGCACGCTTGGTGACCAGCAAAACGGTCTTACGTTTCGACAACCCGTTTGCAGCAATCATGTTCGCCGGCTCCGGCCTGCAAAACAAGCGCGTCGCCACTCACGTCACGGTACACATCCCCAACACCTGGCGAATCTCTCAGCGCTAAAAAAGATGCCTCCTCTGTCAATTCGACGGAGAGGGCATCTTTTTTTAAACCTGCTCGTGGCTGAGTGCTTCGACACGCCGGCCGATTTCATCGCGCACCTGGCGAAACACCGCCATGATCTCGGCGTCGTTGCCCACTGCGGCGGCTGGATCTGGCAGCGGCCAGTGTTCCCGCTTGACGTTTGGCGGCGTCACCGGGCAACGGGCTTCTGCATCGGCACACAAGGTGACGACCAGATCTGCGTGGTTCAGATAATCCCGATCGATCCGCTTAGAGTGATAATATGAGATATCGATACCCACCTCGGCCATTGTGGCGACGGCACGCGGATTGAGGCCGTGGGCTTCGATGCCGGCGCTAGCGACTTGCCATTGCGGTAGCAGTTGGCGGGCAAACCCTTCTGCCATCTGGCTCCGACAAGAATTGCCGGTACAAAGAAAATAAACTGTTGGCAAACTTGACCCACCTTTCGTGAAGCTAATGTCCCATTAGTATACCATCCGTGCTTGATTGCCGGTAACATCAAGTCTAGACTTAACATATCGAAACTTTGATGCCATTGGAGGCTTTTGAATGCGATTTACACGCTTGTTGATGCCACTGCGACTGCTTTTGTTGGGGGTCCAGCTCTTGATCGTCGCGCTCGCCCGGCACTCACTGGGTCATGTTTTACCGATGCAGGTGGGGATGTTCAGCGGTCATGTGACGGCGTCGAATACTTATGTCGGCTCGATCTTCTTACCGACCGTCTTGATGGTCCTCGCCTTGAACATCATCAGCTGGGGCCTGCAGATGATCGCCCATTCACCGCGGATGAACCCCTTCGTCCACGCATCACTTTGGGGCCGGTTGTTGCTACTCCTCAGCGCGTATCTGGCGCTGGTGAGCTTCGGCTTCATCGCCTATGCTTTCAGCCTCAACGTGCTGGGCGTTTGGGTGATCAGGATTCTCACCATCGTGGCCGTGATTTTCGCCGTCCTACTCATTTTTGCAGAATATGTGAAACAGGTTGGCAAACGCCGCCAATAATATATCAAAAAAGCAAGTCGCAACTGCGACTTGCTTTTTTGCGACTCTTTATTCACACCCAGAAGCCTTAAGCTTGCGCGGCGCTCATCGTACCTAGCGTAAAGTTTTGCACCAAGTCGTGTTGAATGGCTAACAACGCCATGCCAAAGCGGTATTCGGCATCTGAACCGATCATGTTGAACGCCATGGTCAAGCGGCCATCATAAGTCGCCATCGCCGTTTGAAACGATGGTGCCCGCCGGAAGCCACCGGTCATCACGACGTCTGTCAGCGGAATGCCAAAGTCGACCTGCTTAGCCGACAGCACCCCAAAGTTCGTGTACGCGATCGCACGCATATGGTAGTTGGCAGCCACGATCTGCTGCAACTCACTGATTGGTTTCTTTCCTATCTGTGTCAGCAGGCCTTGAACCGAGTCAAAGCACTGGTGTTTGGCCTTGTTGGCCGCCATTGCATCGTGAACGTCCCGCACCAGCGCCGCAAACGGCAAGCTTGCCGGCGCTGCTACCGAGAAGTTATACCGCGACGTAAAGTTAGCAATCCGCCGCTTGTTGTCTGGCGCAAACTTGCGCATATCTGTCGGGCACGGCAACGCGATCGTCTCCGTGGCTGCGAAGCGTTGCACCGCGCGCCCAAACGCACTCATCACAACGTCGTTGACCGTCACGCCGGCAAGATGTGTCGCTTTGACCAGCTGAGTCGTCGCCGCCTTGGAGAAACTCAAACGGCCGACGCGATAAGTCTGACCATCGTGATCTGCCAACTGTGGCAACAACAGCTCTTGGGCAGGATGATCGCTACCGGACTTCACGACTTCATGCTTGGTAACCAGCGGCATCAGCCAATCGCTGTTCGTCGAATTGGTTTCGCCTGCCAAAGTCTGCGTGCGATAAGCCTGTGCGATCAATGCCAACAGCGCCTTGGCGCCGGCACCGTCGCTGAAGACGTGGCTGACATACACGACCAAAGACGTCGCAGACTGCCAATAAATCCGCAACTGTGGAGATTTTGTCAGATCCCAAGCGACCGCATCCACGTCTGGCTCTGCAACGCCGGTCACCAAAATATCGCCAGAAACCGGCACATAACTGTTGTCAGCCAATTCATAACGACAAGCCAGCTCCGGTACCACCTCGACCACTGCGGAAAGTGCCTTTTTAAACCGTGCCATGTCTAGCGGTGCCCCGAACGTTAATGCCACGCGCACCACCGGTCGCACAGTTTCCAAACCGACCGTGTGAATGATATCTAGTGGATCTCCTGCATATTGACGTGCCATGATAAAGCCTTCTTCCAATAATGTTAACGCTAACACCATTGTATCGCTTTCGCGTTCGCTTGTGCACGTGCAATTCAAAAAAATCCAGCGCTATTGGCGCACACGCGTTTTCAGCCATTCACTCAGCTGGCTGGCGACCCACCGCTGTTGTTGCGTGTTGCTGACGGTGGCTGAACGATCGCCGCGCTGGGCACCATAACTACCAAACCCGGCGTGATTGCCACCGGTTAGTTGCACGTACTGCGTCTTGGCCGGCAAGAAGCGTTTGGCTGTTTGCCACGCGTGCCAGTCCAACACGCCGTCGCGAGACCCTGTCAACGATAACACTGGCAAGTCGCTGTGCCGCAAGCTGCCTTTTTGATCAGGATAACTCGCCAACAAAAACACACCGCGTCGTTGCTTGGCATGCGCGGCCGCGTACCGGCACGCCATCACCCCACCCAGCGAATGGCCGCCGATCACATAACCGTTGTGCCCGACCGGCACTGTTGCCGCGGCGTTACCGTTCAACACCGCCAGATCCAGTGGAAAGTTGACGATAGCGACCGGATAGCCCGCGTCTGCGATCTGCTTCGCCCAAACGCTATAGCTGGCAGGCGCCACCAACGCCCCTGGGTAAAAAATCACCGTCGGCCCCTGGATCCGCTTCGGCTTAAAATAGATGCCATAATTGGTCTTCGTGGCCTCAGTTGCAAAATGCGTCGCGCTCGCACTCGGCGCATAGGTTTGGTGGTGCAGCACGCCGACCCCAATGCCGACGATGGCGATGACGACAATCACGATGCCAGCAACGATCCGCCGCCAGCGCCTCATGCGTGAAAGTCCTTGGCCGCAGCTTGTTTCAGTGCTTCGATCGGCCAAGTCGGGAGCGCCTTTTTGGCACTGGTATAAGGGGTCTCGCTTCCCCATTTGCTTAATTCGAAGCCGATTGCCTGAGACCAGTCAACGGATCGTTTTTCTAAAACGTAGGTAAACAACGTGATGCGATTGTTTACCACGCCCATGACGGGCCGACTGTATGTCGAATTCACTTGCAGTGTCCCTGCTTGCTCAAGGTATGGGGTTGCATCGACGCCAACCGCCGCAAACGTCTGCTGGATCTCATCACGGATCAACGTTGCCAAGGCTTTCTTCCGAGTGGCATTGATATCGCCTAACACCACCGTCATCCCCGTTGCATCTTGTACGAGGACAATGATCTTTTTGCGCCGCCACGTCATCGTGTTGGCGTGCCAAGACCATAGTGGTGCAGCCGCTGCAGCGGCGTGTGCTTGCTGTTTGTCCGCCACTTCGGGTAATGCGCGAAACAACACCCGGGATTTTTCGGTCACATTAATGAACAATTCACTTCACCCCCGCGTTAATCATACCTTACTTGGTCGACGGCGTCTTCACTGACCCTTGTGGATAAGCGGTGAATCGCATTAACAATGATGAATTTTCACCATAACAATTGGTACATGCTAATTCTTTGCAATCGATTACATCTCAGGCAATAATTTAAGCAGGCGTTGGGTAGGGGCATCTATTGACCGGTCCTCCAAATGTTCCTTGTTTTCCCAGCAGACCAGTGAGACCAACCGCAGTTTCTCGATCCTGGGAAGCTGAATCTCCAATTCCAGTACATCGATGACTTGAACGGCCGGATACAAAGCTACGGCCAATCCACACCGGATGCTTCTTTAAGTGTGCGTCACCTCCAAATTTGCCTAAGTCAAAAAATGCGACCCGAATTGCTTATTTGAGTTGCCCATAAAAATATGCCACGATACCCAAGCGGAACCATGGCTTTCGTGCGTCCAAAATCAAATCGCATGGCCGGACAAACCTAACCGTGATTGTTCACCAACACCACACAAAAAGGCGCAAGCCACTTCGCAGGAAACTGAAGTAGCTTGCGCCTAATAGATGGTTTAGATCACGTTACGCTTGAATGGATCGTCAGAGATGCCGCGGCTTAAGATCAGCTTGCACCATTCCTTAGCGGAAAAGAGGCTGTGGTCTTTGTAGTTCCCGCAAGTCTTGATGGTCGTACCAGGAACGTCATCCCAGGTGATGTCGTTGGCGATGGCTTCAAGACTACCCTTGAGCGCCTTGGCAACTTCAGTTGTTGAGTGTTCGCCCCAAGTAATCAAATGGAACCCAGTGCGGCAGCCGAATGGCGAGCAGTCGATGACGCCGTCCATGCGGTCGCGCAACAGACTTGCCAGCAGGTGTTCGATGGTGTGCAAGCCGGCGGTCGGAATGGCATCAGTGTTTGGCTGTACCAGACGCAGATCGAAGTTGGAGATCTTGTCGCCTTTTGCGCCTTCTTCAACGGTGATCAGGCGCACGTATGGTGCCAAAACCTTAGTATGATCCAATTCAAAACTTTCTACTTTTGCCATGAATGATTCCTCCTATTTGTCTAGTCCGCTTAACTGACGGACCAAAACATTTACGCTTACCATGATACCACCGAAAACGTGGTTAGTCTTTCCAAGTCGCCTTGGAAATCTTTTGGACAAGGGCCAGCTTCGCCCACTGATCAGTATCGGTGATCTTGTTGCCTTCTTCAGTCGAGGCGAACCCACATTGCGTCGAGATGGCCAGATTTTCCAACGGCACGTATTGGCTTGCGTCTTTGATCCGTGCTTCAACGGCGGCTTCGTCTTCGAGATCAGCAAACTTAGAGGTGATCAGCCCTAAGACGATGATTTTGTTCTTGTCGCCGTTCCAAAGCTTCTTCAATGGTTCGAAGCCACCAGAGCGTTCGTTGTCGTATTCAAGGAAGAGCCCGTCGTATGGCAGGTCTTTGATGTAGTCGGCAACATATTCATAGCCGCCTGCAAACAAGAAGGTCGACTGGAAGTTCCCACGACAGATGTGGCTGGTGATGGTCAGGTCTGCCGGCTTGTTTTCGAGGACCTGCTTGATGATGTCATGGGCGGTTTCAGCCAATTCGACGAATGGCTTTTGGGCTTCGGCATCACCGTCTGTCTTCTTCAGGTTATCGATCAAATATGCCCAGTTCGTGTCGTCGATCTGCAGGTAGCGCAACCCGAGGTCATAGAAGTGTTGCACGGTGTCACTGTAAGTCTTGGCAACGGCTTGTTTGTAATCGGCAAAAGAGTCATAGAACTTCGCCCAGTTATCAGAGCGATGGTCACGGAACAACAAGCCTGGGCTTGGGATCGTGAACTTCGGCTCGTGGCCGGCTGGCGTCACCGACTTGAGATAGTCAAACGCGTCGTAGAAAGGATGGTGCGGATTTTCTGCGATTGGGGCAGTCAGCGTGACGTTATCTGCGGTGTTAATGTTGCCGACGAAGTTGCGTTCGTACTGCGCGTTGTTCAACTTATCGACACCGGTCAGTCCCCAGAGAAAATCGAGATGCCAGTATTGGCGGGAAAACTCGCCATCGGTGACGGCGGTGAACCCAGCAGCTGCCTCTTTGGCAACGAGGTCTTTGACCGCGGCGTGTTGGATCTCGACTTCGCGGGCGTTGGAAATTTTACCTGCCAAGAAGTCTTTGTGAGCCTGCTTTAATGCTGCTGGACGTAGGAAGGAACCGACAAGATCTGCGCGATATGGTTTAGTCATAATGATGATCTCCTTGTATTCTATATTGTAAGTTCGGATATGATGGCGAAAAAAAACGCCCCTCGAGCAAGCCTAAGCTTGTTCAAGGGGCGAATCGATCGCGTTACCACCCTAAATTCGTGGATCACTGATCCACCTCAACAGCACCAACTGATGCCTGGCAAAGTAACGGTTGCGACCGACACACAAGCGTAAACTTGCGCATAGCTGTTAGGAGCTCATCTTCACCTGCTTGCCGTTTGCCCTTTTCCACCTACCGGGTTCTCTTTGCAACAGCGCCTAGGCTACTCTTCTCCGCGAAGCCATATCCGATTAACGTATGGGAACATCTTAACGATGTTCTCTCATGAAGTCAACACTAAAATTAGAAAAAGGTGAGAACTTCGATTGATATCAGGCTTCTCTGCCTGCACGCCAGATATCAAAGGTAATCACGATCGCAATGAACGCGCAACCCATGAAAATCTGCCAGAGCAGTGTTTGGCCGAGCGTTTTTGCTGCCACCGTCAACACTGCAAACACAACGATTGCCACGAGGCCGAGATACATTTTTGCTTTAGTGCTTATTTTATGCATGTCACACACTCCTCACCAAGCCGCCGCTCGCCACCTAATAGGTGCCTCACTGAACAACTTTTTTCCCATTCATCATAACACAATGTAAACCGTTTTCTCAATGGCATTTGCGACACAAAAGCCTCGGCGAAACCCACAAGATGGGTACGCCGAGGCTTTATGCAATACATGTTTTTAATGTGCCCAAACGATCCGGTTGACCGTATTGGAGATACAGGTTTGTAAAACGACCGCTTCGCCTTGGCCGGCGCTAGTAATGGCGTTGTATTGGTCTTTACCATTTTTCACAGAGTAAGAATCATCGTTCACATCGTCTGTGGCATAAACAGTATAGCTGCGAGAATTACCATTGCTGTCGGTGACAGAAACGGTGCTACCCACACCCAGGCTCATGATCCAAGAGAACGTCGTGCTCCGAGCGTGACCGGCGATTTCTGAGGTCAAGCCATCGGTTGTGGACAACCGGGTAGCGCCACCCCAAGTCATTGCCAAGCCAGGTTGCGCAGGCGCAGATGTCCGGCTCATGCTGCCTTGAACGACATCGGTCGAATGACCGGCACCAGAAATCGTGCCGACGTAAGTTTCGCCGGTCGTCGCGCGGATGCTGGCTGCTTTAGCGGCTGCCTTTTGTGCTGGTGTTTGCACTGCTGGCGTCACACGCGCTTGCGTGCGGACAGCAGTGTTTTGGCGAGTCGCAGTACGTTGACTGGTTGCAACGCTACTGGTTGACTGGCTGTTGACGTGTTGGTTAGTGACGCCATGTTGCGCTGTACTTGTTTGCGACGCCTTGCTTGCTGAGGTCGCAACACTGGCCGCTTTAGCTTTAGCTGCGGCTGCTTTTTTCGTTGCTACTTTCTTTGCAGCGGCCTTCTTAATGGCAGCCTTCGTCGCAACAGCTTTTTTAGTCGCAACTTTCTTAGAAGCAGCTTTCTTCTCGGAAGCCTTTTTGACGGTCACCGTTTTTTGCTTTGCAGACACACTAACCTTGCCGACCGTCTTATTTGATTTTGACGTCGACACACTCGTCGATGTAGGAACAGCCCCGACATTTGCTTGCGCCGTTACTGTTGCCACACCAAGACCACCGGCAACTAATACTGTAGCTCCCAGAGCGATCATTTTGTTCTTAAAATTCATCAAGTCCCCTAACTTGTGATGTGCGGCAAAAGCCGCTACTTACACACTGCTGGCAATAACTGATGACCACCGCCGTCCCCCCAGACATTGGTGATCGTTATCGCCTATTGCGACATACACTCCATGCGACCCGACTACGGTCGCCTTATAGTCACAATACCTCACTTTCCTCAAACCATTATTACGACTGATCATGTTGTGTGCTTTCAACTTTGCAACTATAGCTTGCGGCGATAGGTTATGCAAGTATTTATCGCAAAAATAGATAGAATCTCATTTTAAAAATGGCTTATCCTTGGTAACATTGGCTTGTTAAGTAATTAAATAACACCTACGATTTTTTATCATAGGTGTTAAAAACGATATTTTTATGAACTGATTTTATATTTTTTAGAATTGTTCCTGAAAAGATACGCCGTCCCGGCCAACAGTAACCCAACAAGCACAACGCCACCTGCGACGTGTTGCCAAGTGGGCGCAAACGCCTGCATCAATTGACTGACGATGCCAACAGGAGACTTCGCCAAGCGCCACGTCGCACTCAGCGCCGGGACGCCGGCAAGCAACGCCCCAACGCCACCGAGAAAACCAATCCCATACAGTATCCGGCCGTTGACCCGCAGCCAGCGACGAAAGCTGTGTGCCGTCAAGCCCATCAACCCCATGGTAATGACCATCAGGATCGCCGCGACGATCGTCATCGTCTGAAAGATCAACACGACCATGCCGTAAGCCACACCAACGCCGGTTTGCATCAAATCGGTCATTGTCTTGGTCAACCCGGTCTGAATCGACGCGTCGATCACCCGCCATTGCGCCGAATCTGGTGTTAAATGATGCTCCCTTGCCACCTGCCGAGCGCGCCGTTGGGCCACAGCGATGGTCGGCTGCACCGCCACTTCCCGTTTAAAATCAGCGCCGGCGGCAACCGTCTGCCGCACCAAGGTTGCGGTTTGCGCTTCGGTGACCAGCGTCGTGTGTGCCGGCAACATCAAGCCGCCGGCCTGGGCGTCTTTGACCAGTTGGTGATTCAAGGCAGTCGTCAACGCCGCGCGACTCTGCCCGCGCGTCAGTTCTGCGGTGACGCGCTTAGGCGTCCCGATGGTCAAGGTGAACCCTAAGGCGGTGGCAAACACCACCACCAACACGCACTGAATCAATCCGAAAAACGCCAGCCAACAGCGGCTGGTCGCAGAAATCTCCCGCATTTTCCTTACTCCTTGCCCGTTTGTTGGAAGCTGGTTTCGATCCAGCCGATGACCCGCTTGGCATAAAGCTTGGGGTCATGATAATAGCTCTGGGCGTGACCCGCACCTTTGACCAGCCACAGCGTTTTTTTCGCATGCGTCGCCTTGTAGTTGGTCTTGACCATATACGTTGGCACGAACTTATCGTTGGTGCCGTGAATGAACATGATCGGCCGCGTGTTTTTGGCGAGTTGCTTTGGCGCCACAGCCGCACCAACATCATATCCTGTTTTGAGCGAGGCATACGCCACGACCGCCGGCACCAACGGCCACTTAGGCAAGTGATACATGCTTTTGGCCTGGTAGGCCAGCTCGTCTTCGATACTGGTGTAGCCGCAATCTTCGACGATCGCCTGGACCTGCTTCGGTAATCTTTCGCCGGCCAGATACATCACCGTCGCCCCACCCATCGACTCGCCGTAAAGCGCAATGTGCTGGTTAGCCCCGACGTTTTTGATGAGCTTATGTAGCCACTTCAGATAATCCAAGCGATCGGGCCAGCCGTAACCGATGTATTTGCCTTGAGATTGGCCGTGGCCGCGATCATCCGGCGCCAGCACGTTGAATCCAGCGTCGTGAAACATCCGGATGCGAGCAGCCATGTCTTCTTTTTTGCCCATGTAACCATGAGCAATCACGACGGTTTGCGTGCTTTTGTGCGCAGCCGGGACATAATCCGCCACCAGCCGCAATTTCGCGCCAGCGGCTTCTTCAGTCCAGGTCTGCTTAGGGACGGTTTTTAACCACTTTTCAGCAGAGCGCTGGATGCGCGGTGTGCTGGTGCTCAAAAAACCTTTTTTGCTAGGCACAAATGCCACCTGATAAAAATACATGCTGGCCGCCAAGACCCCGATCAAAACGATCACGATCACACTAACGATGGTTATGGTCAATTTTCGACGCACCTCATACCTCCTGTAAAAACTTTCTTAGTCGACTCGGGTCAGCTCGTCTAGCGTCTGCCCTGAATCGTTCACGAGCTCGAGCCACCCGTTGGTATCACCATAATATAAGAATAAACCCACTTCATTAACACTACGCAACCCAATATCTTCGGTCGTGGTGAAATCTGTGATCTGGTCTCGATGATCGTCGCGTAGCTTGTCACCATACTTCGTGCCGTAGCGCGGTGAACCGTCTTTGTTCATGATCTTCTCGGCCGTCAGCTTCGCGCCGGCCTTGATTGTCATCTCGTTGCGGGCCGTCCAATACACGGTGGCAACGCTGTTGTTGCGGGTCACGTGAAAAGGCATCGTGCTCAGGCTTTTGACGAAGCGGTGGCGCGCTTTGGCAGGCTTTTTCTTCGCCGGTGCGGCCAAGGCCACGCCGAAGCGGGTGAGGATCTGCTTGAGCGCATCGACATACGCCACTTGGGCCGCAGGAATGGCTTCGCCGGCCAAGCCGCGCTGGACATACGCCGGCTCGCTGGTCCAAGGCACGCTGATGAAAACCATCTCGGTGGCTTCACCGTCGCCAAAACCAGCCAGATGCCCATCGCTCACGTTCAGGCGCAACTCGCGGGCGTCAAGCGGCCGCGCTTTTGTGGTAAATATCACCTGGCCTTGGTTGTCTGGCAACACGACGGTCGTCGCTGTTGGCGTTAAGTTGACTTCTAACTGCATGCTTGTCCTCCTAGGCGTAAAGCTTGGCGACGCCGGTCGGCAATTCCGCCGGTTGTTGAATGATCGCGGTTGCCTGAGCCTGTCTGAGTTCGGCATCGCTGCCAAACCCGTAAGTCACCCCGAGCGTGCGCATGTGGTTGGCGCGCCCGCCTTGCATGTCGGTGTCGCGATCGCCGATCATCAGACTAGTCGCCGCCGTGGCGCCACTTTGGGCGAGTCCGTAGGCCAGCACGGCAGTTTTGGTGGAGCGGATCGATTCATCGAGCGTCGCACCATAGATCCCCGCGAAATAATGCCCGAGGTCAAAATGCTCGACGATTCGCTTGACCATCACCTCAGGCTTGGCCGAGGCGATATTCAGTTGATAGTCTGCGCTTTGCAGCCGCTCCAGCGCCGGCAACACCCCGGGATACAAGGTCAGCTCGAAGATCCCGCTTTGGACATAAATTTCTTGATAGAACTTGACGGCCTGGGTACAATCCGCGTCAGACAGCTGTGGAAAATAGCGCTTGAGACTACTGGTCAACGACGGCCCGATAAACGTGCGGTATTGCGCCGCCGTCAACGCCGGCAGGCTCATTTTTTGCAACATGTATTGGATACCGTGCACGATGCCGGGCTCAGAATTGGCGATCGTGCCATCAAAATCAAAAAATAACTGTTTCATAAGGACTCCATTTTCAATGTGATATGTCGATTATAGCCGAAAACAGCCGTCGCAGAAAGTGCGACGGCCGCGTTCAAGCTTGCAGACGTCTGAGCGCCCCTTTTAATAAAAACGGTGCGATCAACGTCGTCAAGATGATGACGATGATGACGCTGGAATAAAAGTCTTCGTGCAACAAGTGGGCGTCAAAACCGATCTGTGCGACGATCAGCGCCATTTCTCCGCGTGACACCATACCGGCGCCGACAACGTTGGCATCCCCCCAAGACTGGTGTGCGAGTCGCGACCCCAAGCCGCAACCGACCCACTTGGTCACCAAGGCCAAGCCCGTCAAGATGACAATGAACCAGACATCGCGCGCCAAGCCATCTAAGCGCATGTTTAAGCCGATCGACACGAAGAACACCGGAATGAAGAGCCCGTAACCGATGGCCGTCAAGCTGCTGTCGACTTCATGGCGATAAGGCGTCGTAGAAACTGCCACACCGGCAAAAAAGGCCCCGATCACCGCCGACATCCCCAACCCATCGGCCAGATATGCCATGCCTAAACACAACAGCAACGACATCACTGTCACGGCAGAACTCGGGAATAGGCGCTCAGCCAGATGCATCAGATACGGCGCCGCCCACTTCACGACCAGATAGATCACGCCAAAATACGCCAACTGCGCCACTAGCGACAGCCACAGCGGCATGGTCGTCACCTGCTTGCCGGTGCCAAAGATCCCGACAGCGACACTCAAGATGATTACCGTCAAAATATCGTCGACCACCGCCGCGCCGAGGATCGTGGCGCCGCTTCTGGTGTCTAGCGCCTGCAGTTCTTTGAGGACTTCAACAGAAATCGATACTGACGTCGCCGCAAAGGTGATGCCCAAGAAACTCGCCGCCACGAAGTTGAAGCCCCACAGCCGGCTGAACGCAAAAATGGTGACTACCGGCACGATTACCCCGATCACCGCGACCAGCATGCCCGGACGGAAATACTTTTTCAACATCGATAGGTCGGACTCCAGCCCAGCGATAAACATCAAAAAGATCACGCCGATTTCAGCAAAATCACCGACAAACGTCGTGGGCTGCACCCAATTGAGCAAAGCCGGTCCCAACAAGACGCCAGCCAAAAGCTGGCCGATCACTGCCGGGATACCAAATTTGAGGCTGAAGTGGCTAAAAAACAACGTCGTGACCAAGATCAACGCTAACGTTCCCAGATAACCCAAACGACCCCTTCTTTCTTACCCACCATCAATCTAATAACAGCTGATAGGCGTTGCGTTCCGGCACTGGTTCATCGAGATAGACGATGCCGCGGAATTGATACCCCGCCGCCGCAATCACGTGTTGCATGATCTGATTCTGCGCGTGCGTGTCGATTCGCAGATCGCGATAGCCCAGCGCGTAGGCCTCAGAAGTCAGGTTGCTCATGAAAAACCGACTGAGCTGTTGGCCACGATAATGGCCGTCAAGCGCAAAGCGGTGGATCATCATATACGGTTTCGATCCTTGCCAACCGTCGCCATCGATCCGCTTGTAAAACGGATCCGGCCCGTCGAGCAGACTGGCCGTGCCGGCAACACGGCCGTCGACCACTAACACGCGGTTGGTTTCGTCGGCAATGTCTTGTTCGACAGCCGGCTGGTCAGGGTAAGTCCCTTGCCATTGATTAATGCGTTGGGCGCCCAAAAAGGCGCGTGCAGAAGCAATGATCGCCATGATGGCGGGAATATCAGCCGTCGTTCCTGGACGGACAAAAATAGCGGGCATAGTGCAACCTCCAAATAAGTGATTGCAACTATTGTCCCGCAATTGAGATGAGAATTCAATTAGGAATGTGTCTGGGCTATCATCAAACCTCAGCTGGTGCCGGTTTGCCCGGGTGCTGACCCATCAAACGCTTAGGCATGTGGGGCATGTGGGGCATGTGACCGTGATGCTCATGAAACCCGTCGTGAGGGCCATCGTGGTGATGAACATGATGCCCCCCGTGACAGCCGCCGTGATGGCCGCCTGGATGGTGCTTGCCATGAAATTCTAGCATCGCTTTGGCGCGGATCTGCTTGGTTTGTTCCTTGGCGATACGCACCTGCTGGGCCCCGCAGATCACCGCTGTGGCCGCCGCGATGCTGGCGACGACAACGCTGGCATGCAACGCCGCCAGCGGCAACACCAGCTCTGGGTTATCCCTCACAGTTTGATCGAACGTCTCGATCGGTTCCGTTGTTGTGTCGACGACTTTGGTAATGAGTGCCTTCGTATCTTTGAACATATCGTTCTCCTTTACGCTTGTCGTGTGTGACCTCATTTTACCTGTTGTTGCAACCACGCCCCCAAATGTGCAAAGTAATCATCTGGGTTGTCGAGCATCTGACCGTGTCCGGCATCAGGCGTGATGTGTAAAGTGGCATCGGGCAACTCTTGGGCCATCCGCTCGGCCGCGTCAAGCGGCATGGTGTCGCGCGCGCCAAACGTCAGATAAGCCGGAACGTGGATATCTTTGAGATCACCGCGGCGATCCCAGTCTTTCAACGCGCCAACCATCACGAACTCGTTGTCGCCTTGAAAATGATTGTACACCGGCTTCGCCAGCGTCGAGAGCAAATGCCGCGGCTGCGGATCTGCTTGCCGGTGCAGGTGTTGCTCGCCTAGTTTTGCCACCAGCTGCTGATACCGCGGTTCGGCAAACGCGTGGCGGGCTTCGACATCATGCATATAAGCCAGCGTGTCCGCGTCAAACATCTGCTCGCGGATCGCGTTGACGTTGACGATGTATTCCTCAAGGTTGTCGATCATGCTCGACAAGATCACCCCTGCCAGGTGCTCGGGATAGCGCAGTGCGTATTCGATCGCCAATACCCCGCCCCAAGACTGTCCTAATAGGAAAAACTGCAACAGCCCGAGCTTTTGACGCACGGCTTCGACTTCTTGGACATAATAATCGATGTTCAAAAAGCGCGCGCGATTCTTCGGGTCGGTGAAATCCGGTTGATCTGAGAACCACGACCCCAACTGATCGTACCGCGTCACCCGCACGCCGTATGGTGCCAGACACGCACCAAAGTTTTCAAAGACTTCGTTGGTGCCGCCGGGCCCGCCGTGCAACGTCAACAGCTGAATCTCACCGCTACCGGTGGTTTGTGTCCACAAATGGTACCCGTTATCCAAGGTGATAAACCGCGTGCCATCTGGATTATACTTTGCCAATCCGACCACTTCCTTCATCCGCCAGACACCATGATCTGATGTCTCTATAGGTATTTTACAGCGCTTACCTACAATTTTGCAAAAGTTGTGTTAACTCGGTCCTCCGCCGCACCACAAACCCGCCGTGATTGAGTACAATAGAAACAAGAAGGAAGGCGAAGCGATGGCAACCATCACAGATCCCCGATCCGGGTTAGATGAAGCGGCGGTGCAAGCCGCCGAGCGCAACACGGCACTGGCGCCTTTGACCGCCAGTGTCGGCCAGATCATTGCCCAAAACACTTTGACGCTGTTCAACTTCGTCAATCTCGCCCTCGGGGCCCTTATTGTCACCACCGGTAGTTACAAGAATCTCTTATTTTTAGGCGTCGCGATCATCAACACCGCGATCGGGACTTTCCAAGAGATCCGCGCCAAGAAAAAGCTCGACGCCATGCAGATCCTCGCGGCAACACCGGTCACGGTTCGCCGTGGCGGCAAGGAACAACAGATCGATCAGGCTGACCTTGTCGTCGGCGATATTTTGCTCTTGCATCGCGGCGATCAGATCCCAGTCGACGGCTTTGTTTGCCAAACCGCTGGCGTCGAAGTCGACGAATCGCCGCTTACCGGCGAATCCGACCCCATCGCCAAACAAACAAGCGACAAATTACTGTCTGGCAGCTTCATCGTCGCCGGCAACGCGGTCATGCAGGTCACGGCGGTGGGTGCTAAGACCTTTGCCGCCAAGCTGTCGCTGGAAGCCAAGCAAGGCAGTGAAACCCGCAGCCAGCTGTTGGCGACGATCAACCGCATCATCCGGGTGCTGACCTACGTCCTCATCCCCTTGGGCGTCGCGCTGTTTACCGTGTCGATGATCCGGCGCGGGGTCTATAACCGTGCGGTATTGTCGACCAGCGCCGCGGTGATCGGAATGATTCCAGAAGGGCTGGTGTTATTGACCAACGTCGCCTTGGCGGTATCATCTCGCAACCTCGCCAACCAAAACGTGCTGGTGCGTGCCTTGCCGGCGATCGAGTCGCTGGCGCGCGTCGACACGATCTGTCTGGACAAGACCGGCACCATCACCTCCGGCCATCTCAAGGTGACAGACGCCCAGCCCGCTTCCGGCGTGACTGAAGCCGACTTGACCAAAGCCGCCTCAGCTGTGATCTATACCTTAAACGACAATAACGAAACCGCCATGGCAATCAAGGCGGCATATCCAGATCCGCAGATCGCAACCACTGCCACCCTGCCGTTTTCAAGCGCCCGCAAGTATTCCGGCGTCACCTTGGCCAGCGGCCAAAGCGTGGTGGTGGGTGCACCTGAGTTCGTCTTTGGTGATCGCCTCGACGACGCCAGCCGCCAACGCGTCGCCCATGCCGCCCGAGAAGGCCTGCGTGTGCTGGCCGTCGCCCAAGGGCTTGGCGCGCTCACCCCGACGCTACCCAAGCTACAGCTGTTGGGCTTTATCATCATCGCCGATGAGATCCGCGACACCGCCGCGAGCACCTTCAAGTTCTTCAATACTCAAGGTGTCGATCTCAAGGTCATCTCCGGCGACAGTCCCTTGACCGTCGCCCACATCGCCCAAACCGCCGGGCTGACCACCGCGGATGCGTTCGTCGACATGTCTACCGTCGCCGACGACGCGGATTATCAGGCGTTGGCCACCAGCAACACCGTCTTCGGGCGCGTCACGCCGCCGCAGAAAAAACGGTTGATCGCCGCGCTGCAAACCGCCGGCCACACCGTTGCCATGACCGGTGACGGGGTTAACGACGTGTTGGCCTTGCGCCAAGCTGACTGTGGTATCGCGATGGCCAGCGGCGCGGAAGCCGCCAAGAGCATTGCCGATTTCGTGTTGCTAGATTCCAACTTTGACGCGATGAACGGCGTCTTGAACGAAGGCCGCCGCGTCATCAACAACATCGAGCGCGTCGCGTCAATGTATCTGGTCAAGACGATCTTCTCGGTCATCCTCACGGCGATCTTCGTCTTTTTGCCACTTGATTATCCGATCACGCCGATCAACTTGACGCCGGTATCAGCGGTCGCAGTCGCCATCCCGTCATTTTTCCTGACGCTGGTGCCTAATTTTTCCCGGGTGGAAGGCCAGTTCATGCAAAAGGTGATGACGATCGCGGCGCCTGGAGCCGTGGCGATCGTGATCTACACCTTGGTGTTGACCTGGGGCGAATATTTCTTCCATTGGAGCTTCGCCACCACCTCGACTTTGGTCGTGTTGCTGATCGGCGTCATCGAGTTTCATGTCTTGTTCTTGGTCGCACGCCCGTTTAACCGCTATAAGTCCGCCATGATCATCGTGTTGGTGTTCGCCTTGTTTGGCATTTTCTTCATTGCCGGCAACATTTTTTCGCTCACCGATCTGTGGCGCTTCGATCGCTTGTTGATCTACGGCCCGCTGATTGCCACCACGCCGATCGTCTACACGCTGTTGCAAGAATTCCTGGGCAAGCGCGTATTAGCACGCATCCACTGGCGCTAACAAAACGCGTTCAAGTCCGCCCCATGTGGCCGGCTTGAACGCGTTTTTTAATCTTTTGCCACGTCAGGGTTGGCGACGATCAAGACATCGCACGCCGCGTTTTCCACGACGAAGCTGGCGACAGAACCGATAAACATCCGACTGACTAATTTCTTGCTGGAACGCCCAATGACCACGAGCCCAGTGTGATAATCCTTCACCGCGTCAAACGCGATAACCGATCGTGGCGACCCGAAGCGCAGGTGCGGCTTGGCATCGATGCCTTGGGCGATCAGCGGTTGTAGCAGATCGTCGAGGTGCTTTTGGGCACGTTGCTCGGCATCATAGAGCAACTTGCCGTCCACCGACCCGGTTTGGCCAAATCCAGCCGTATATTGCCGCGTGTCGATCACATTAAGCAAGTCGATCCCCCAGCCTTCATCAAGCGCGATCATCGCCGCTTTTTGCAGCGCCACCGCAGAGGAATCAGACCCATCAGTTGCCACTAAGATTCTTGTATCACTCATCAGTTGCCACTCCTTTCAGCCACAGCCTTCACCCGAATATGTAAAGGCTATCATGCTCCACCTCTATTATACCAAGACGCGGCGGCAGAACATGAGAACAAAGGATGAATTCGCTTATTGTCGCTTCTTGGCCCACGCCTCGACCGCTTCTGCACAACCGGGACGATCGGCTTTACGCGTCAGCAAATAAAAATGGCGGACATACGCCGGCCCTAACGACACCGCCGGCAGGCCTGCAGTCGCACGCGACGACACGATCGACTGGCCAAAGCCCGCCTGCAACAATTGGGTGATTACCGCATTAGACGCCACTTCAAGCACCGGCGCTTGATTGTTCAACTCTGCCAGATACCGCCGGGTGTAATAGGCCACCCCTGATTCCGCCTCGCGCACCAGCCAAGGCCCGCCGTGCCCGACCCGCACCAGCTGATCAGGCATCAGCGTCAGCCGGGCTAACTCGCGCGATGCTAACGGTTTTTCGATGAAACCCAGGTCCGCGTCGTGATTCAACAGCGCGGTTTGGACCTCAAAAGAGTTGGCCATCGTGACAGAAAACGCCACTTCCGGATAGCGCGCGTACAGTAGCGGCAACAATTCCGGTAACAGATACATCGCAAACGTGTGTGAAGCGGCCAGGCGCACGCGACTGTGCTGGCGGCTGCTTCCTAAGCGCAGGTGGAGCTCATCCCAATCTGCCAAGATCTGGGTCACTTCTGCATACAAATCGTCTGCGGCGGTCGTTAGCCCCAGTTCGCCGCGCCCGTTGCGAATAAACAACTGGGTGTGAAACTCGGCTTCCAGCTGTTTGATTTGGGCCGAGACGGTCGGCTGGGCGATGAACAACATCGCGGCGGCCTTGGAAAAACTTCGAGTCTCATAGACCATTTTGAATGTCGCCAGATTCTTCAATCGCGTTCTCCCTTCGCGTGCTATCCATCACATTTATTGATAGCTGTTATTATAGCAATCAATCCCGCCGATGGAAAATCCCTCGTATAATAAGTTTCATCACTTATTGAAATGGAGAACGATTTTAATGGAAACTACGACTTCTGCTACCGCTTCGATCCGCGGCGTCTTACCTGGGCTCGGCCTGTCTGTCGTCGTGGCCGTTGCGGCCAAAGGACTGGGCCTATTGTTGCCGCAAGTCGGCGGCGCCACCATCGCCATCTTGTTGGGCATCTTGTTGGGCAACGTTTATTTCAAACAGCCCAGCTTGAGCGTGGGCACCAAATTCGCTGAAAGCCGACTGCTGGAATACTCGGTCGTCTTGCTCGGCTTGACTGTCACCTTCCAGACGATCGCCCAAATGGGTTGGCGCGGTTTGATCTACGTCTGGGCAATGATGACCATCGTGATCTTTGGTGCTTATCAACTCGGCCGCCGCCTGGGCTTCAGCGAAACCGGCGCCTTGATGATGGCGGGCGGCAACGCCGTGTGCGGCTCGAGTGCCATCGGCGCGATCGCACCTGCCATTGGCGCCGACGACGAAGAAAAAGGCCAGATCATCACCTTGGTCAACCTGTTGGGCACCGTCATGATGCTGACACTGCCTTGGCTTGGCGTTGCCGTTTTTGGTGACAACCTGCTGGCCAAAAGCGCCTTGCTCGGCGGCACGCTGCAATCTGTCGGCCAAGTCGTCGCCGGGGCCAGCCTGCTGAGTGCCGCCACCGTCAAATACGCGATGTTGTTTAAGATCACCCGCATCATCATGTTGGTGGTGGTCGTCACCGTTTTCTCCCGCAAAGTCCGCCACGGCCAGCCGCAAAGCACCACGGCCAAACGGCGGTTACCGATTCCTTGGTACGTCTTGGCGTTTCTCTTATTATGCGTGCTGAACTCCGCCGTCGACCTCCCTGCGTTGTTTGGTTCCGCCGCCCACGGGGTTTCCGGCTGGTTTGAAACCACCGCCTTGGCCGCCATCGGGTTGCGCCTGAATTTCGCCAAGTTCATGCAACAAGGCCGCAAGTTCTTGTTGTACGGTCTGGGCGTCGGTACCTTGCAAACCTGCGCCGCCTTGATCTTGCTTTCACTGTTGAAACTGCATTAATCGTCAAAACAAACAGGCGCCACATCGGAAAATCCGGTGTGACGCCTTATTTTTGGCGATCAATAATAACGGCTGCGGTTACCAAAGTTGAGTTTGGCAACGATCGTATTGGGATCAGACTCCTCTTGCGGTTGAATCCATAGCCCCAAGCTATCGACCGTCTTCAACACATAATTAGTCACGGCGATCTCGGCTTCCGCCGGATCCAGCTTCAAGCCGGCTTTTTCTGCGGCGGCCATGGCGTCGTCGAGTTGAAAAACGACCGTGTCCGCGAAGCTGACCAACAGATCATCATACAGTTCCCCCAGTTGCGACATAATGTAGTCGTTGACCGCAGCAAAAGCGCCTGCATTTTGTGCCTGCAGATCATAATAGCGTGCCACGAGTTGATTATTATCAATTTCCATGCTACACCCTCCCAAGCAGATTAGAATCACTACAGCCAGTTTACCTTTTCTATATTCGTTTGAATAGATACTGATGAGACTTTTCTCAAGAAAGTTGCCGACTAAAAGTAAGTCCGGTATACTGAATCTTCGGGTCATCATGTGATACTTATGAGGAGGCACTATTTTGTTTAAGAAGTTAACGCTGGCACTCGCCAGCTTTGCGCTATTGTTCGGGCTGGCCGCCTGCGGCAAGACAGCCACGAAAACATCCGGCATCGATTCTGAATTGGTGAAGCCGGGCACGCTCACCATCGGGCTGGAAGGCACCTACCAGCCTTACAGTTACCATAAAGATGGCAAGCTCACCGGCTTTGAAGTCGAACTCGGCCGTGCTGTTGCCAAGGAGATGAAGCTGAAACCCGTTTTTGTTGAAACCAAGTGGGATTCTTTGATCGCAGGACTTGATGTCGATAAATACGACTTGATCCTCAACAACGTCGCCAAGACACCGCAACGCGCCAAGAAGTACGCCTTCACTCAGGCTTACACTTCTGGCAAGTCGCAACTGGCGGTGAAGAAAAACAACACCACAATCAACGCCATCAGCGACATCAAAGGCAAGAAAATGGCCGAAGCCGTGACGACCAACAACGCAGCCAACGTGCGCAAGCTCGGTGGTAAGGTCGTGCCAGTCGATGGCTTCTCGCAAGCAATCGCCTTGGTCGAACAAGGTCGCGCAGACGGTACCGTCAACGATGCGGCATCGTTTTATGCGTATCTCAAGCAAAACCCAAAGGCCAACATCCGCTTGATCTCGGTCGGTTCAGCAATCACGCCGATGCCGGCACGTGGGCTCTTGCAGAAAAAAGATCCCAAGCTCCAAGCAGGCGTCGACAAAGCCCTCAAGAAGCTAAAAGCCAATGGCACTGAATCCAAGCTTTCCAAGCAGTTCTTCGGCGGCGACGTCACGAAATAAGTACGCAAACAACAGCCAATCCGTCACGCACGGGTTGGCTGTTGGGCTATACTGGAAGCAACCTAACCCAAAAGGAGAGGATCAGATGGCATTACCGACCCGACAAGAGATCGATCCCAAAGATGCTTGGGATCTCACAGCGATTTATCCCAACGAAACGGCGTTTGAACAAGCCATTCGCCGCCTGCAAGAACTCACCGCTGACTTTATCCACATCTATACCGACCGGCTGAACGAACCGGCGGTGATCATCGACGCCTTAGACGACTATGCCAACCTGCTGACGATCGCGGATCACCTCGACCACTACGCGTTTTTGCCCCAAAGCGCTGACTCGACAGACCCAACCGCGGCAAAACGGGCCAAGCGCGTGGAACGCTTGCTCGCCCATCAAGACGCCCAGCTGAATTTTGTCGAAGCAGAGCTGATCGACCAGCCGCAGGCGACCCTTGAAGCCGTCGCGCAGACTTCCGTCGACCACGCGGCGTTCATCCGCCACATTGAACAGGCGCAACAAGCGCGCCTGGCGCCTCAAACCGAACAGGCGCTGGCCGAGCTGGCGCCAGTGCTGGACACCCCTGATGCCATCCGCAGCCAAACCGTTGGCGCCGACATGGACTTTGGCACCTTCACCGTCGCCGGTCGCGAATATCCGCTATCGTTCACGCTGTACGAAGAGCGCTACCAAAAACATCCCGACCCCGAAGTTCGCCGCGCGGCCTACCTCAAGTTCTGCCAGGTCTTAGCCCAATTTCAAAACACGATGGCCGCCGGTTACTACGCGCAGGTCACTAAAGAAAAAACCTTGGCGACGCTGCGCGGGTATGATTCCGTCATCGACTATTTGCTCGCGGAACAAGAGGTCCCGAAAAAATTATTCGATCGCCAAATCGATGTCTTAATGAACGATCTGGCCCCGGTCATGCGCCGCTACATCAAGCACCTACAGGACGTGCGCGGGTTAGATCGTATCACGTATACAGATCTGCAAGCAGACCTCGACCCTGACTACGCGCCGACAGTCACCCGCCAAGCGGCCCCAGATCTGATTAAGGCAGCTTTGGCGCCGCTGGGAGCGGATTATCAAGCACGGATCGCGGCGGCTTTTCCAGAACGCTGGATCGATTTTGCCGCTAACGTTGGTAAAGAATCCGGTGCCTTTGCCACCGCCCCTTATGGCAAGCATCCTTATGTGTTGATGACCTGGCAAGATTCCCTGCCGGCCTTGTACACACTGATCCACGAACTCGGCCACTGCGGTCAGATGACGCTTGCAGACGAGCACCACAGCATCCTCGGTCACGAACCGTCATGGTACATCGTCGAAGCCCCATCTACCTTCCACGAACTGTTGCTCACCAAGCAACTCCTCAAAGAAGCCGATGAACCGCGCCTGCGCCGTTTTGCCTTGTCGCGGCTGCTCAACGACACCTATTTTCACAACTGTGTTACCCACCTGCTCGAGGCCGCCTTCCAGCGTGAAGTCTACCGGCTCATCGACAACGGTGAAAGTTTCGATGCCACCAAACTCAATGCCATTAAGCTGGACGTCCTCAAGCAATTCTGGGGCGACAGCGTCGATCTGAGTTTTGGCGCACCGGAGCTGACTTGGATGCGGCAATCCCACTATTACATGGGGCTGTATTCGTACACCTATTCCGCCAGCATGGTCGTGTCGACCGGGGCCTTTTTACGCCTGCAACAAGGCGACTCGCACGCCGTTGCTGATTGGCTGGCCTTCTTGCAGCTGGGCGACAGCAAGCCGCCGATTGATGAAGCCGCCGTTGCCGGTGTCGACATCGCCAAACCGACGGCCTTGCACCAGATGGTCGCCTTCTTGGACCAAACCGAACAACAGATCGAACAGCTTTCAGCAACGATCGCATAAACCAATGCCGCTGACGCAGACCTTCTCGGTCGTGCGCCAGCGGCATTTTTTAACCATCGACAGCCACCTTGATCACCTCGCCGCTGGTGTAAGTTTCTTCACCGTTGGCGGTTTGCAGACGCAAGCCACCGTTGTCTGCGATGCCAAGCACCAAACCGGTGACCTCGCGAGTCCCCAGCGCTAACGTCACCTGCCGGCCGATTACCGTTGACAACGCGCGATACGTCGGCAAAAACGCGCCTGATCTGTAATCCACCGCCATCGCCAGCACGACTTGGCTGATGGCCGCGGCCAGCCGGTTGCGATTGCTAATTTCATGGCTGATGGCACCAGCGATTGCCTGCAGTGCCGGCGGAAAATCTGTCGTCGCCAAGTTTAACCCGATGCCAACGACAAACGCCGGGGTCGTCGCTGACTCTAACGCCAAGACGGCTTCACACAAAATACCGCCGACTTTGTGGCCGTTAGCGACAATGTCGTTGACCCACTTCAGCCCCAACGCCGCCTGGGGATAAAATTCCTGTAGCACCTCGACGACGGCGGTCGCCACCCCGGTCGTCAACAAGCCGACCTGGCTGAGGTCTTGGCCGGCGTTAGGCAACACCACGCTTAAATACAACCCGGTTGCCGCCGGCGAATAAAACGTCCGCCCGCGGCGTCCATAGCCTGCGGTTTGGGCATCCGCGACAAACACCGCGGGTTCAGGTGTCGCTTGATTTGCCAGCCAGCGCTTGGCGGCATCTTGCGTCGACGTGGCTTCAGACGCCACCTCCAGATGTGTCGTCGTGCGCATATAAAACCCGATCACGTCAGCGTCGAGATGGTCGCTGCCAAGATAGCGATAACCTTGACTCTTACGCGCTTCGATCTGGTGGCCTTGCTTGCGCAAAGTGGTGATCGCTTTCCAAACCGATTCCCGACTTAGCCCCAGTTCTTGAGCCAGGCCGTCGCCAGACTGCCATTCAGGCGCTCGGTCAAGTAACGCAGTCAAGACCCGCTGTTTTGTCGTTGCCATTGGCGTCCCTCCTTTTAGTTCAGTGTATAGCTGAACGCAGGCGCGAACAACCATGCGTTCAGTTTCTTTCGTCTGCATGACCCGGTGCAGTGGACAATAGTTCTGTAGTCTTGACCTGTTACTCTGTACGCGTGTCTTTTTGTAAGCGCTATACTAAAAACAAGGAGATGACTACTATGGGTTCTCAAACCTTTAATCTAACCACGGCCCTTTATGATGCCACTGTCGGGTTTGGCCTTTTGACCCCTGGCACGCCAGACGAACCGCGGACTTTCAATGCTAACGGTGGCTGGATCAGCACCGGCACCATTCCCGCCTTGGTTGCGCGCAACGAAGGCGTCTTCAGCCTGGCCGCCGGCGTCCCGGTGATCTTCGGGGCAGACGTCGCTGAACTCGGGAATTACAAGGTGGCGATCACGATCGCGGCGGCTGATCAACCGCTCACCAACTTGCAGGTCACGCTCGGCAGGCGCCACCTAATCGCCCGCGCGTTATCTGTCGCCCCGCACACGACAACCACGATCCACGGGGTCGTTCACCTCGGTCCTTACGTTCAAGAACCCGGCGGCAAACCTGCCACGTCACACCTGCTGGCCGTCAGCGTCTATTCGCTCGATGGGGAAGCCGGGATCAAAAGCGTGACGATCACGCCGGCCAAGGTGCCAACGCTTTTCATCGCAGGCGATTCGATCGCCGCCGACAACGAAGCCGGCGTCCCTTACACGCCTAGCGGCCATGGGTGTGGCTTCGGGCAACAACTAGAATTAGTTTTGCACGACGTCGCGGTGGATAATCAGGCCCACAACGGCATGACATCACAGACGTTTAGCGATTGCGGCCACTGGCAATTGATCTTAAACCAACTGCAACCAGGCGACATCGTCATGTGGCATTTTGGGCACAACGATCAAAAACGGATGGCCTTGCAACCATTTTCCGGCTACGCCACCAACCTGCGCAACTTCATCACCACTGTCCGCAAAGCGCAAGCGCAACCGCTACTGGTGACCTCGCTGAGCCGCCTGCCGACGACCGGGCCAGACGGGCGCTTTGATTATCTCGACGATTACGCCGCCAGCATCCGCCACATTGGCAAGCTCATGCACGTGCCGGTGATCGATCTGCACCAGCTGTCGTTTTCCGCGCTTTGTCAGCTTCAAGACCAGCTCGATTTACATCAATATTTCATCGATGGGGCCCATCCAAACGACGCCGGTGCCGGTTTTGTCGCCACCTGGATCGCCCAGTTATTATTGGCCACGCCCAATCCCTTGACGCCTTATGTCGCCCACACGCCAATGTTGCGCTTAGATCAGCCGACCAAAGCACAACAGCAACGGGCCAAAGCCCAGCCCTTGAACAAAAACACCGGCTGGGACCGCACCGGCTTGACGCACCTTGATGCCTTTACCACCCAAGCCGTCACCTGGGCCCGCCAACTTGGTTTGATCGATCCGACCGTGCCGTTTTATCCCGACAAGCCGCTTTCGCGAGGAGAATTCTTATATCTCTTGCCTCACCTCTTGCCAGACTGGCACAACCGCTATTACGTCGCCGATTACGCCGATGTCGATGCAGATTCGTATTTTGCGCCTTATGTCCAAGCCGCCGCAGACTTACACCTGCTCGACGCGGCGACAATGCCAAAACATTGCGTGCGCTTAGCGGCTGCCTTGACTCCCAGTGAGCTGTTCAGCATCTTGATGCGCAGCCGCCAGCCGCTCGCTGACCGCAACCTGAGCCTCAGCGATTGTCTCGCCCAAGCCCAGGCGCTGGAACTATTGTGGCCGGGCTTTGCCGCAGAGGGTCCCTTGCCACGTCTGCAGATCATCAAGACACTCGCGCAACTGTTTCAAACCGCTTAACGCCAGCCGCCGTTGTAGCACGCCCACCAAGTCGGGTTATGCCACAACGGTGCTTTTGTGTACAATAGAGGCAACGCGTCACCACCAATGGGAGGATTCGTCATGGCAGATTTTCATCAGCTTTACCTTACTCGTTTTCACAACATCGCCATGCCTGCAAGACTGGCCGCTCAGCTCAACATCACGACCTTTTCGACCACACCCACGGCAACTGTCGATCTGCGGGTCATGATCGCCAAGGATCTCAAAGCCTTGGCGGCCCAAATCAAGACGCTGGCAAGCGACCGCCTGTTGGCCAAAACCGGGCACGCCTACTTGTTATATCCCAACCGGTTTAGCAAAAGCGCTGTTCTCAAAACCCTCAGCCCCGACAAAACCACCGGCCAGATCGACCACACCGGCCTGAAATATTTGCGAACGGTCGCGTTTGATGACGCAAAAAATCTGGTCGACATCTGCTGGCTTGCCCAAGACGATTACGCCCAGCGCATCCCCGAGCTCAAAGCGCGTCTGCATCACACGGCGCCGCAACACGACGCCCACTTCGCCCAGCTTTCAGCCGACCAGCAGCGCGACTGGGCACGCTACATCTATTCTGCCAAGCGCCCGGTGACCCAAAACTCACACTTCGAACAGCTCATCATCGTGCTGGCTTCCGGGCTGAAGACGCTGAACGACTATAAGGGGCGTTTCTGATGCGCGTTTTAGATCTGCTTCAATTGTTGCACGACTATCCCAAAAACACCCAAGTCCGCATTAAGGTTGCTGACACCACGCAAAACATCGCGACCTTCCAAGAAACCCGCGTCAACGAACAGCTGCGCCTCGTGATCCAACCTCGACCTGCCGGCAAGCCCATGAAATGCTGGGAGTTGCTCCTGCTCTTGGACAAACCCGAATGGCGCCAGCGCTTCTTGTACACGGCTGAACCGGGTGGCGTCCGTCCGCTTTTTGGCTTTCAAGATCAAGCCGCAAAAGGGCTGATCTTGAACTGATCCCTACAACGCTGTGGGATCCATGCGGGCAACCGCGTCTAACACTGGCTGCACGGCACGGCGGCCGGTTTCACAATCGTCGTCGTCACGATAGCCTTGCACATGCAAGCGAACGCGTAACCGCAACGGCAACGGGGCCAGCGTCGCTTGGCCGCGCAGGTAGTAAAACTGCGGCGGCAGCTCACACTCGCGGAAGTTGCGGGCCCTGATGCGCGCGACTTCATACGTCGGGAGGCGCAACACGCCGGTGCCAAAAACCATCAGCGCTTCTGGCAACAAGGCTTGATACTGCCGGTAAAAATGATGAAAACCCGCGATCTGTTTGCCCATCACGTGACCGCCATAGATGACGAGTTCGCAGTGGGTAAAATCTGCTTCGGTGACAAATTTGGTATCCAGTAATTCACAATGAAGCCCCTTGGCCAGCCACAACGCAAACTGCTGGGTGAACCCAGTCTGCGATTGGTACACGACTAAAATCTTGGCCATCACGGTCACCCTTTCTAACTGCTTGATTCAAGCATAACAAACCAAAGGCGCGTGACTCAACTTTAATCCTCATGGTAAACTGAACATAGTATTTGTCGACCAGTCGCATTCAAGGAGGGGCAATCATGGAAATCACCCGTCACGGCAACCCACAGCAAACCAACGCGCAACCACCACGCGTCGGCCAAACATTCCCAGATTTTTCGGTGACGATCGCCACCGATCAGCCGTTTAACCCTGCTGAATTGGCGGGGCACTACAACCTGATCAGCGTCGTGCCAGACATTGACACCCGCGTCTGCAGCATTTCGACCAAGCATTTTAACCAATCGATGGACCAGTTCCAAGGCATCGGCTTTTACACGATTTCGACCAACACCGTCGCCCAACAACAGAGTTGGTGTGCGGCTGAAGGCGTCGCCAACATGCAACTGCTGGCAGATGTCGATGGCAATTTTGGCAAAGCCCTCGGGTTATTCGTCGCAGAAAATAACACCGACGCCCGCAGCGTTTGGATCCTTGCACCAGATGGGACGATCGCCTATCGTCAGCTGATCATCGAGCAAACCGAAGAACCAGATTATGCCAGTGCCTTGGCATTTCTGGAAGCCCACCAGCCCGTCAACTAAAACAAACAAGCCCCGACCGAAAAATGGTCGGGGCTTGTTTTGTATTCATAGGGATTTAATCGCTCATAGTCACATCGAGCGGTTGATATTCGGGTTGCCACTGCGCGGCTTCGACCGCCTGGGACACAGAAGCGATCGGCATTTCGTTCAGCCCATCTGCGACGGCTTGTTGAGCGACGGCGAGCGCAACGGTCTTAGAGAATTGATCGAGCTTGGTCACCGGTGGCAGTACCGCGGCGCCTGGTTTTGTGGGATCAACAATGCCGCCTAGGCTGTGCGCGGCAGCAGAAATCATCGCATCCGTCAACAACCTGCTGGTGGCTGCGATCGTCCCCAGCCCCAAGCCGGGATATACCAACGCGTTGTTGGCCTGCCCGATCTCATACGTCACGCCTTGATACGTCACCGGCGCGGCTGGGATCCCGGTCGCGACCAACGCCTTGCCATCGGTCCAGCGGATCAGATCTTCCGCCTTGGCCTCGGCCAACTTGGTCGGATTCGACAGCGGGAAGATGATCGGTCGCTTGGTGTGGGCCGCCATTTCCTTGACGACGGCTTCGGTGAAGGTTCCCGGCTGCGTCGATGTCCCGACCAGAACATCGGGGTGGATCGCCGCCACGCAGGCTTCCAGCGTCGTCAACGCTTCGGGATGGGCAAATTCAGAACGCTGGCGCGCAAATTTGCGCTGGGCCGGCGTCAGCGTCGGATCGTCTGCAAACAACAACCCTTGTTTGTCGACCAAATAAAACCGCTGCTTGGCTTCTTCAGGTGTCAGGCCTTGTTCGAGATATTCTTCATACACCCGCGCCGCGATCCCAGCCCCTGCCGTGCCGGCGCCGAAACTCATGTAAACTTGGTCGGTCATAGGTTGCTTGGAGATGTTTAAAGCCCCCAGCATGCCAGCCAAGACAATGATGCCGGTGCCTTGAATATCATCGTTGAACGTCGTGATCTGGTTGCGGTATTGTTCCAGGATATCAGCGGCATTGTCGCGCCCAAAATCTTCAAAGTGCAAGTATAGATGTGGGAAAAGCTTCTCCGCAGCCGCGACGAACTTATCGACAAACGCGCGATAGGCCTTGCCTGCCACCCGGGGATGCCGATTGCCGAGGTACTGCTTTGAATCCAGCAACGCTTGGTTGTCTGTGCCGGCGTCTAACACCACAGGCAACACCTGCGACGGGTCGATCCCGGCAGCGGCGGTGTATACCATCAGCTTGCCGACGGCGATATCGACGCCTTGCGTCCCCCAGTCGCCGATGCCTAAGATTCCTTGGGCATCCGTCACCACGAGCAGGCGGATATCGCGGCCATTGGCAGAATGGCGCAAGGCCGATTCGATCTCATCTTGGCGATCGATGGACAGATAAGTCGCGTTTTGCGGCTCAACAAACAGCTCTGAATAATGCTCGATGGTGTCCGCGATGGTCGGGTCGTAGACGATCGGCATGAATTCTGCGATGTGTTGGGAGAACAGCTTGTAAAACAACACGTGGTTCGTGTTAAACAGCTGCATCAAAAACAGCCGCTTGGCCAGCGCGTCTGCCTTGCTTTGATATTGGGCATAGGCCTGGGTCACCTGCTGGTCGAGGGTTTGGATCGCCGGTGGCAGCAAACCGTTCAAACCATAGCGATCGCGTTCGGCCTGGGTGAACGCCGTGCCTTTATTCAAAAACGGATCATGCAAAAGTTGCTGTGCGGTATATGTCATCATTGTCGCCTCCGAGTTAATTACGTGCTCATCATAAGCCTTCGAAAAAAAAATAGTCAAACCGCGCAGTTGTGATAAAATCTGCTTATATGACAAGGAGGCGGCGCATGAACACGCGTGATTTGGAATACTTTGTGGCATTGGTCGAACAAAAAAACTTCTCGCAAGTCGCCACGCATTTTGGCGTGACGCAACCGACGATCACCATCGCCTTGAAGCGGCTGGAAAAACACTTTGCGATCCAACTCATCGATCGCGACCAAAGCCACGGCCATCTCGCCGTGACGCCGGCAGGCCAGCAACTTTATGACCGGGCCCGCGCCATCAACACGCAACTGCACCTGGCGGAAAAAGAGCTCCAAGCCGCGCGCCAACCCAAGATCCGCTTCGGCCTGCCACCGATCAACGGTAGCTTTTATTTTCCCACGCTGGCGCCAAAGCTTGTCGCCGCCGGCTTGATGCCGAGGCTAGAGACGATCGAGGCCGGCAGCCAAAGCCTGCTCCAGTCGCTGCGAGCCGGCGATCTCGACATTGCCTTGCTCGGGTCTGACGGACCGCTGATCGCACCTGAGCTCAACGTTCAGCCACTGACGGATTCGCCTTTTACCATTGTTGTCCCCAAGTCTCATCCCCTCGCCAACCAGTCAACATTGACCTTCGATCAAGTCGCCACGGCCCCGTTCGTGAGTTTGTCTGCAGGCTTCGTCCATGCCCAGGCCTTCGCTTGGTTCAGCCGCTCCACCGGGGTGACGCCACAGATTGTTTATCGCACGACCAACGTCACCCTGCTCAAACAGCTGATTCAAACCGGCGTTGGCATCGCGCTATTGACGGCGATGGCGGTTTTGCCGCAAGATGGGTTAGTGGCGTTGCCGCTTCGCGCCACCGGTCAACCACGGTTTTGCATTTCCGTCGTCACTCGTCGCGGCCAGCGCCAGACGCCGGCAATGACCCAGCTCTTACAAATCATTCACTAACTCTCTGGAGGCTTTTGATGCGCATTGAAAATGATTCTATCGGTCCCGTCGAGATTCCCGACAACGTCTGGTGGGGCCCTCAAACCGAACGCTCCCGTCACAATTTTGCCACCGGTCCGCAGATGCCTGTGGCCGTCATCAAAGCGCTGATCACGATCAAATCTGCCGCGGCCAAGGTCAACGGCCAAGCCAACACGATCGATCAGCCTGTCGCTGACGCGATCGTCGCGGCCGCCCAAGAACTGCTTGGCCTCGACGACGCGTCATTGATGACCCATTTTCCCTTGCGCGTCTATCAAACTGGTTCCGGGACCCAGACCAACATGAACGTCAACGAGGTGTTGGCCCATCTGGCCAGCCACAACAGCGGTTTGACCGTGCTGGCCAACGACCACGTCAACTGCGGGCAAAGCTCCAACGACACCTTTCCGACAGCGATGCACATGGCGGCCTTTGACGCGATCACGGCAGTCATCCACACCATGGAAGGATTGCTGGACAGCCTGGAAGCCAAGCAGGTCGCCTATTGGTCGACCGTCAAGCTCGGTCGGACCCACCTGCAAGACGCCACGCCGCTGACTTTTGGCCAAGAAGTCTCTGGCTGGGTCGCAACCTTGCAACAAGACATCACCACTTTGCGGCAACTTCAGCCACAACTCGCCCAGTTGCCTCTAGGTGGCACCGCCGTCGGCACAGGCTTGAACACCACCCCTGAAGCCACCCACGCGATGATTACCACCATCGCTGCGCTCACCAAGCAGCCTTTCGTCGAGATGCCCAACAAATTTCACGGGCTGGCCGCACACTCTGAGCTCACTGTCGTCCACGGCGCCTTGAAGACCCTGGCGGCCGATCTGCTCAAGATCGCCAACGACATCCGCTTCTTGGCAAGCGGTCCGCGCGGCGGCTATGGCGAGTTGACCATCCCCGCCAACGAGCCTGGCAGCTCGATCATGCCAGGCAAGGTCAACCCGACGCAAGCCGAGGCACTCACGATGATTGCCACGCGCGTTTTAGGCAATGACGTCACGATCGGCGTCGCAGATTCTCAAGGCAACTTCGAGATGAACGTCTATAAGCCGGTCATCATCGCCGCGTTCTTGGAATCGACCAGCCTCTTGATCGGCGGCGTCGACCAGTTCAACCGCTTGTTGGTTCAAGGCCTGCAGGCTAACGAAGTCCGCATGCGCCAGCTCGTCGACCAATCCCTCATGCTGGTGACGGCTTTGTCGCCACACATCGGCTATGAAGCCAGCGCCAAGATCGCCCAAACCGCCCAGCAAAATGGCAGCACCTTAAAAGCCGCCGCTTTGGCGTCAGGCAAGGTCACCGCTGCACAATACGCCGCCTGGGTCGATCCGCTTAAATTGACCAATAGCCAAAAATAACGCGAACGGCTCGCAACCATCGTCCAATAAATGGGCAGTGGCTGCGAGCCGTTGGCATTCATTCAAAAATAGTCTTTACGTTTGAGCAGCCAAGCGCACACGCCACACAAGATCCACATCAACGCCAGCAAAATGACAAAGCCGGCCTTGCCGGAACGCAGCGGCAACCAGGTGTTCATCCCCCAGATGCCCGACACGATCGCCGGGATCGTCATGATGATCGACACACTGGTCAAGACCTTCATGATGAGATTCAAGTTATTGCCCACGATTGCCGACACCGCGGTGTTGTACTGGTCGAGCAACTCCCGGGCACAATTGGCCACGGTCAAGACCTGGCCGCACTCGACGTTGACGGCATGCAAGCGGTAGAGATGCTCGTCGGTGGTGAAATAACGGGCGGAGGCCACCAGCTTATGAACGACTTCTTGCGTCTGCGTTAAAGCAGAATCAAAATACACCAGACTGCGCTCTAAGGCGATGATCTCATACAAGATCGTGTTACGACTCGCCGAAGCCAGTCGCCCTTCCATCGCGCGCGTCTGCGCATCCATAGCGTCGACATCAGCCACGAAGGCATCCAGAATCGCTTGCATCAGTGCCAACGCCAAGTCTTCGGCGTCTGCCACCGGTGTGGGCTGGGTCACAAAATCGTCGATCACCTCAAGTGGCGCCTGGGTCACACTGATCAGCTGCTTGCCGCTTAAGATCAGCGCCACCGGCCGCGTCTCAAACACGCGATCGCCTTGCGCATTGCTGGTTTCGACAGGGACGCGCATCACCACCAGTCCGGGATGCTTGGCGTTTTGATGGACCCCGACCGTCCGCGGGTCTTCGTGCGGATCAAGGCCGGCTGAAAGATAATCAAAAGGTAGCCGGTATGCCGAATCAAGGGCAGTCAGCTCCGCTTGCGTCGGTTCGGTCACCCGCAACCAGACTGCCGGGGTTGTTGTCGGGCGTAATTGATTATCTTGAATCATGTAGTGTTGTTGCATCACGTTCACCTCGCCAACATCTTACCATGTTTGCATCAATTAAAAATAATTAAGAATATCGGTTTGTCACCCGAATTCGCGGTACAATGGACGGTATCTAATCTACTGGAGGAGGACAACTATGCGACGACGCAGACGACGCAGACGGCACACAGGTCTGTGGATATTGGTATGGAGTTTAGTCGCCATCGCGGCGGTGACGTTATTTTTGATCTATCGCGGGGCCAAGGTCTCGGGGCCAGATGCCGAAGACTCCGCATCGAGTCATATCATCGACACCACCCCAACTGCCACTCATGCCCAAGCCGGCACCTACACAGCTAGTGGTGCTGCCAACGATCCTGATGGCGAAGCGCTCAGCGTCCGGGTCTATCTCCGGATCCAAGACAACGGCCATTTTCGCCGCGAGCAACAGATCAAAGGCGACTCTGTCCGCACGATCATCGACACTGGCACTTATACCGGCACCACCAAATCGCTCAAGCTCGATAGTACCAGCGCCGTGATTTTCACCTACCACAGCGCTAAGGCCATGAGGGCGCAAACCCCGGCCACGACTTCACGCTACGGTGGCAGCCACGCGAGTTATCCGACTTATCTCACCACCGTGTTGAACAACCGCGTCACCTTGAAAAAAGGCCTCGCGCAAACGTATCATTACGTGCACAAATCACTGACGCTAAGCACCAGCATTCACGCCGTGCCGACCATTGACGCCGCCCTCTCGGCCCAAGGCGGCAGCACTGACACCAGTAGCGATAGCACGAGCAGTCAAGCCAGCAGCCAATCTAGCCAAACAAACGAAACGCCGGCAAGCACGCACAGTGAAAGCCACACTAAACGAGACAGTGCTTCGCAATCCAGCGCCACCAGCAGTAGCGATTCAAGCAGTTCAAGTAGTAGCGATTCGAGCAGTGATAACCTGACCGTTGAATCTGCACAGGCGATCGTTGAACAACAATATCCAAGTAGCGACAATACCATCACCGCGATAGGGCAAAGCGGCGACAACTTCACATTCGTCGTGATCAACAAAGACACCCGTGACAATCAATATGTCACCGTCAACGCTGACGGTGAGCTTCAATAACCGTCAGCGACCGATAACGCCGGTACAGGGCAATCCGAACTGGGTTGGCTTGTACCGGTTTTTCTCATTGTTTTCACCATCTCTATTAATCAATCTGCAAATGCGCTACACTCAATATGGAGGTTAAGATGTACGATATCGATGCAGCAACCCTCAGCGAAGCGGACCGCTACAAGCTTTTGTCCGCCACGATCGTCCCTCGCCCGGTGGCTTGGGTAACCACCCAAAACCCAGCAGGGGGCATCAACCTTGCGCCGTTTTCATTCTTCAGCGGAGTTGGCGGCGGCCTGTTGTCGCTTGCCATCGGCCGGCTTGGGGACGCGCTGAAAGACACCCCTGCGAACTTACTGCGCACGCATGAAGCTGTGGTGCATCTCGTCTCACAATCAGAGGCTGGCGCGATGAACCAAAGTGCCGCCGGACTCGATCCAACGATCAGCGAAGCTGACTTGTTGCATCTGCCCCTGATCGCCAGCGATAAGTTGACGACCCCGGGCTTGGCCGACAGTCGCGCCCGCCTTGAATGCCGGCTTCAGCAACACATCCCGATCACCGCGCCAACCGGTGGCCGCTACGACATGCTGATCCTAGAAGTCGTTGCGTTTCATTATGCCCAAACCGTCTTATCTCCTGATTCACTACACATCGATTTTGACCAGCTCGACCCACTGGCGCGCTTAAGCGGCAATCATTATGCCGGCTTGGGCACAACCTTCACGCTACAACGCCCGCAAGACCCGCGACGCTGATTATTTTAACGCCGCGTCATTTTGATTTGATAAGGAGTCCCAACTTGACTGCATTTATTTCCAGTGTTTTCGGGGTGCTTGAGATCTTGATCTTGATCGCCATCGGCTACATTCTCACTGCTATCGGCTGGTTCAACGATCGCTCCAGCCGCATCATTGCCAAAACTGTCACCCAAGTCGCCTTACCGGCCTACATGATTGTCACGATTACCAGCGACTTTTCCGCCAAACAACTCGCCACGATCCTGCCAGACCTGCGCTTTCCGGTGATGTCGATGGCGATCCTTTTTGGCCTGTCGTTTGGCGTCTGCCGCGCACTGGCGGTACCAAAAGGCCGCCGCGGCTTGTTCAAATCGATGTTTTTCAACTCCAACACCGTCTTCATCGGGTTGCCGGTGAACATGGCGCTTTTCGGACCGAAAAGTCTGCCTTACGTGCTGGTTTATTACATGGCCAACACCACGATTTTTTGGACGATCGGCGTCTACCTCATTCAAGCCGATGGCCCGCAACCCGCTCGCTTTGATTTGAAAAAGGTGATCGGCAAGGTCTTCTCCCCGCCGTTACTTGGGTTTATTGTCGGCGTCATCTTGGTGTTGATCCGCGTCAAATTGCCTGATTTCTTGATGAGCGATCTGACCTATGTCGGTGACCTCACGATCCCGGGCTCGATGTTTTTCATCGGGATCTGCATGTATCAAGCCGGACTGCGCAACATTCGCTTTAACCGCGAGCTCCTCGGGGTTTTTGCCGGGCGCTTCGTGTTCGCCCCGATCATCATGTTCCTGCTTGTTTTTGCCGCGCCGGTACCGACGCTGATGAAGCAGGTCTTCTTGTTGCAATCCGCGATGCCGGTGATGACCAACGCCCCAGTCGTCGCCAAGCTCTATGGCGCAGACGCCTCCAACGCGTCGATCACCGTCAGTGCAACAACGCTGTTTTCCATGGTCGTGATTCCGATCGTGATGCTCGCCGTGCGCACCTTACACTGACTAAATCAAAAAATCCCGACTCTTCTATTGAGAAGTCGGGATTTTTTCTATACGAGCGCTGGCCGGTAAAGGCTGACCACAACACCTAAGATGGTGACGGTATCGAAATACATATCGTCCATGTCATCATTTTCGGGATGCAACCGCACCCGGCCGTCTTCTTTGTAAAAACGCTTGACGGTTGCTTCGCTGTCTTGCGTCATCGCCACAACCACTTGGCCATTTTCAGCGGTCTGTTGTTTTTTGACGATGATCTGATCCCCATCAAGGATCCCCATCTTGATCATCGAGTTGCCAGAAACCCGGAGCATGAACAGCTCGTCGGCTTCATAGCCGAGATTATCCGGAAGCGGAAAGTAATCATCGATGTTTTGAATCGCGGTGATCGGCACCCCTGCGGCAACGGTGCCGACGATCGGGATCCCGCCGTTGGTCACGCCGATGTAATCGCGTCCTGCCTGTGTCAACATCAATGTCCGCGGCTTGGTCGGATCTTTGGCGATCAACCCTTGCGCTTCCAACCGTGTCAGGTGTGCGGCGACCGTGCTGGAGCTAGACAGGCCGACCGCCTTCCCGATTTCTCGCACCGTTGGCGGAAAACCGCGGTCTTCAATTGAATGATGAATAGTTTTGAGAATCTCTTCCCAACGTTTCTCAGTCTTGCGGGTAGGCATGGGCCCACTCCTTTCTATCACCTGCACGGCAAGCCGTGACGAGTCTGTGTCTCGCAGTATCGCACCTGCGTTTGTATACCCATAGCGTACCAGAACGAACAGGCGTTTGCAAGCAATTGTTCGCACAAAAATAACCTTCCAAATAAATTTGGAAGGCCCTGTTGTCGCTGAAAGGATTACATCCGGTGAGTCACCGGGATGTGTTTAAGTTGGCGACGATCGCACTTGTTACGCGTCATTTCGTAGAAAACGCCGAAGTGCACATCGACGGCTAACAGTAAAATCGCGGCGGTCGCCATGTGGGTAAACATGAGAACAGCGGTTAAAACGACCAACGCGCGTAAACTCCACTTCATAATTGTAACTGATGTCATTGATGACACTCCCTTCCACCTGTCTGGCTTACTATGTTACTTAGTATACAGCATTCAGGCGGAATGTAAAGGAGAATTATACATTAATTTTACATTAAGTGCCCGTTTCAAGGCATTTATTCTAAATGTATCGTCTTGTAACGATTTGAATTTACATTATGTAAAAAAACGATACATATTATTTTAGGATGACATCTCCAAATGTAAACGGTTACTTTTATAATAGCTCTCAGTGGCATCTTCTGCGATAGTTCGGTATGATGAATAATGTAACCACTTGCCACACGAAGGAGGCCGTTGATGGAAAAGAGATCCTGGTTTTACCGCCGCTTCTTAAATAACAAATTCACCGCCGCCTGCCTGAATGTGGTGTTGGTGCTGTTGGCGATCTGGATCTTTACCCAGATCTCATGGGTCTTTGCACCCGTGGGCACTTTCTTCAAAATCGTCGCCCCACCGTTTATCTTTGCAGGCATCTTATTTTACTTGTTGAATCCCTTGGTCAATTGGCTGACGCGTCGTGGGATGCGACGCACGCTTGCCGTTGCCTTGATCTTGTTGGCGGTGCTGACATTATTGGCGCTTGCCGTCATCAAGCTGGTGCCCACCATCGAGCGCCAGTTCAGCAACATCGTGCAGTCGTATCCGACCTACTGGCGTGATTTCACCCGCTGGTTAACAGATCTCAACGCGCACCAGGACTTGATCTCACAACAAGATCTCAACAACCTCGCCACCGAGTTCATGGACAGCCTCAACTTGAAACGAGGCAGCTGGTTGAGCGGCACTGTCGCCCAGCTTCAAAATTTTGTTGGCATCGTCGGCAACGTCTTGGTCACCATTTCCACCGCCCCGATCATTTTGTTCTTCATGCTCAAAGACGGTAGCAAGTTCGCCCCGAAGATGGTCGTGCTGTTTCCGACCAAACTACGCGCCAGCATCATGCAGATGCTGCAAGAGATGAACGCCAAGGTCGGTTCCTACGTCCAGGGCCAACTCACCGTCGCGCTGGCGGTGGCGATCATCTTCATGACCGGCTTTTCGATCATCGGCCTGCGCTTTGGGTTGATCCTTGGCTTGATCGCCGGTCCGTTGAACCTGATCCCGTATTTTGGTTCTGCATTGGCGATGATCCCGGCCTTGATCGTCGGCGCGGTCACAAGTCCGAAAATGCTGATTGCCGTCATCATCACCTTCTTTATTGAATGGCTGATCGAAACGCAACTGATCTCACCGCTTGTAATGGGCTCCAAACTTGAGATGCATCCCATCACGATCGTGGTCGTCTTGTTGACCGCCGGCAATCTGTTTGGACTGGCCGGGGTGATCCTCGGGATCCCGGGGTTTGCCGTGTTAAAAATTGTCATCACCCGCTTGTTTAGCTGGTATCAACAAGTGTCCGGGCTTTATCACGAAGCCGACAACTGAAAGGAACGATATCATCATGTTTGAACTCTTCTTAATGATCATTGACGCCGGACTACTCGTCGCCGGGATCTATTTTCTCTACTGGCACCGCCAAATCGACGTCCGGGCCAATTACTCCGGCTTCCAGCTATTCTTCGCCGCCGTTTTGGCCATGTGGTTCGTCACCGCTGGCATCAACAATCTCCCTTACATCGTGATGATCGCTGCCTTCATCACTTTAGTCATCTTGGCCGGCAACAGCGGGCTGACGCCAACGCGGGTGATCGCCTCTGGCGTTTTCTCGCGGGTGATTCCGTATACCAAGCTGACCGCGATCACACTGACGCCGTTAAGCTTGCCTGACGGACGGGAACTTGTGGTGGCTATTTTCAACATCACCTCACGTCGCTTCGTCCGCCTGACCTTCCGCGCAGACCTCAACTCGATCATCACCACGTTGCGGCCGCGCCTGCCAGAAGGGGTCAAGATCGCCGTGCAACACGTCCAATAATTTTGCAAACAAAAAGCCGCCGGTTGGCGGCTTTTTACATATGCCGGAATGAAAAAAGAAACGCGAGCACAAAGACGATGGCGACGGCGCCAAAGGTGAAGAGCCAATCAAACGTCAACCCGAGCATGAACAGATAAATAAGAAGCATCATGCAACCACCGACGATAATATCGACCCAGAAGCGGCCTTTGCGGGTTTGGCAAGAATCATCTAATCCCACCAACAGCCATACGCCAACGGCTAAACCGACGCCAAGGCTGATCGTTGACACTTTAGCCAACCAGTCCTGCGGATTTGTCGCAAACCAGCCGATCCAGCTGAAAACGACCGCGGCAAGCACCAAGATGATCAATAAGCCGTAAGCATGGCTTTTTTTCACGTGCGTCATGTGGGACCTCTTTTCACGAGTATTGTGCACCTAGTTTACCAGACAGGCGGGTTGAATTACACTAGGTAAAGAAAACTTAATAATCCGCTTACCAACAAAGGAGCCTCTATATGCCAACTAATCTTGCTTTTGCCGCTTACGAAGGCCTGCCCATCTCCGACCCCAACTGCTTCACTCAAGTCGAGTTGCCGATGCCCACGCCTGCGGCCAATGAAATCGTCGTCGCCATCCAAGCGCTGTCGTTGAATCCGATCGACACCAAACTTCGCGCGAGCCTGCCAAAGCAAACCGATCCGAAGATCTTCGGGTATGATGCCGTCGGGCGCGTCGAAGCGCTGGGAAGCGCGGTGACCGAATTTTTCGTCGGACAACGTGTCTTATACGCCGGTACCACTAAAAAAGCCGGTAGCTATCAACATTACCAAGCCGTGCCGGCTAATCTGGTCGCTTCAGCCCCTGCCGCTGCCCCGGCTGAAGAGCTGGCGGCCTTGCCCCTTGTTGGCCTGACCGCTTGGGAAGTCTTGTTTGAAAAAATGGGCTTCATCCCCCACGCCGACGCCAACGCCGGCAAGACAATCCTCGTTATCAACGGTGCCGGCGGCGTGGGCTCGATGCTCACCCAGCTGGCTCACTGGGCGGGATTGACGGTTATCGCCACGGCCAGCAAAGACCACTTCGACTGGCTCAAACAGCATGGCACAGATGTTCCGCTGGACTACCACGACGACTGGCAGCAACAGATCCCACGGCTAGTCGACGGCATCGCCATTTTGTACGCACCGGAACCTTATCTGGCCGCGGCCACACAACTGATCGCGCCGCTGGGGCATGTCGTCACCATCGTCACCCCAACGCAGCCGTTGGATCTAGCCGCATTGAAGCCAAAAAGTGCCAGCTTCGATCAAGAATACATGTTCACCAAATCCGACTACGGCGTCGCCTTCAAATCAACGCGCGCAATCCTAGATCGCATCGTAACGCTATATTCCGGCGGCAAGCTCGACGCCAGCGTCACCGCCAAGGCCGATTTGACCCTCGCTAATCTGGTCGCGGCGACCAAAGCCTTGGAAGCCGGACACAGCGTCGGCAAATCGGTGCTACTTGTGAAAGCCTAGCGCATAGCGGAGCTTGCGTTTGGCATCGACTTCATTGATGACTTCCGGATCGTAGATGATCACGCCGTCGCCCATGTAATAGTTGAATTTCTTCAACACGGCACGCTTAGACAGGCTGCGCAGGCGCAGTTCATCGTTGACCTGTAACAAATAATCGTTGCACCAATCTTTGTCCATCATCGCCGGTTCGTCGCGTTCCGTGATAAAGCCTTGCTCCAATAACTTGTTGGCGCCTTCTTTTTTCTGAGCGCGGGTGATTGCTTCTGTCGGTTCCATCGTCTCATCTCCATTATCATCGTTTAACCCTAATTCTACGTCAAACCCGGCGACTTGCAAGCGCCGTTTAAGGTACTTTTAGGCTTCAGCGGATATAGTAAGCAATAGAAAAGAGGTCCCCATCGTTGCCAGATAAACCTAAGATCCTCGTTGTTGAAGACGATCCTAACTTGAACCAAAGCATCTGTGATTTCATCAGCGAATTCGCTGAACCCACGCCTGCATTGACCGGCAGCGACGGGGAATTTTTGGCCGCTCAAGACATCTATGACGCCATGGTACTCGACATCATGTTGCCGGAGATGAACGGCTTTGACCTACTCAAAAGCATCCGCCACACCGGGGTGCAAACGCCAGTGTTGATCTTGACGGCCAAAGACGCCTTGGCAGACAAATTGCGTGGCTTCACGCTGGGCGGCGATGATTATCTGACCAAGCCTTTTCACCGCGAAGAACTGGTCATGCGTCTGAAAGCCCTGTTGAAGCGCACCGGCAAGCTCGCCGCTGACAACCTCTTGGTGTGTGGCCCGATCACCATCGACATCGCCAGCCACAGCGTCGCCGTTCAAGATGCTGAAGTCACCTTGAACGGCAAGGAATACGACCTGCTCGTCTACTTACTCCAAAACGCAGACACCATCATCACCAAAGATCAGATCTTTGATCGCCTTTGGGGGTTCGATTCTGATACCGCGATCTCCGTCGTAGAAGTCTACATGTCCAACCTCCGCAAGAAACTTCGCCAGACCCCGGCGGCTGCCATGATCCGCACGATCAGAAGCGTCGGGTACATCCTACAAAGTGAGGCAGATTAATTGCACAATGATCCCGCAATCGAACACCAACGCCGACGGTTGTTCATCACCCAATTTCTAACGTTTGCCGGCCTGTTCATCGCCTTGGGCCTGATCGTTTTTGTCATGTATGAACGCTCCGTGTACCGCGATATCGATCAAGCCTTAGTGCTACAGAAGCGTAAAATGCTCAACGCTAACGATAACGGCGACCTCGGCCGCCCGATGCGGGCCGGTAAACCGCAAAATACCGATACCAGCCCGTTTCGCACCACCATTGTGGTCTTCAACAACCAAGGCAAGATCACCAACCAAGCCCAGATCGGCATGGACGCATATTATTATCTGCAATACATCAAACTCAACAAGAAAAACCTCAACCAGATGCGTACCCTCACCACCACCAGTGGGACGTTTCGGACGATCTTGTTGAAGGTCCGCAAATCCAATCCCAATCCGTTGTACGCCGGCAAATACGTCATGGTCGTGCAAAACATCGACTCACAGATGTTTGCCTTAAAGTCGTTCCGCCAAGCCTTGATCTTAACGATGGTGATCTTTTGGCTGTTGGCGTTGGCCTTGGCCTATTGGCTGTCTAACCGCTCGCTCAAGCCGATCATCGTCGCCTGGCAACACCAACAAGATTTCGTCGCCGATGCCGCCCACGAATTGCGCGCGCCGCTGGCGGTGATCCAGAGCCAACAAGAAGCGATGCTCACCAAACCCAACGCCAAGATCATCGACCAAACCGAGGCCATCGCCACCAGCCTGAACGAAACCAAGCGGCTTCGACAGCTGACCGGCGACCTGTTGACGATCGCCAAGGCCGACTCCAACGCCCAGCAATTGTTGATCGAACCTCACGAACTGAGCCAATATTTCACCAAGCTTTTGCGGCCTTATGAAGACATCGCCGCCAGCCAGGACAAAACCTTCACCATCAACCTGCCTGAAAACGGCACCGCCATGTTTGACGCGGAACGGATCCATCAGTTGACGGTCTTGTTGCTGGACAACGCGTTCAAATATACCGCCAGCGGCGATCGCGTCTGGGTGAACGTCAAATGTTCAAGTAACGACTGGTCATTGGCAGTCGCCAACTCCGGCCCGACGATCGCAGACGACGCCAAGAAGCACATCTTTGAGCGCTTCTACCGCTTAGATCCCAGCCGCAATCGCACAACCGGCGGCAGCGGCCTCGGGCTGTCCATCGGTGCTTGGATCGTCAGCGCCCATCATGGCAAGCTCACTGTCAGCGACGTCAAGCCGCACGGCGCTACCTTTACTGCTAAGTTTCCGCGGTTACCCAAAATCGGCTAACGCCAGGTATCAAAAAAGAGACGCAGACGCGTCTCTTTTTTCATGCTTAATATTTTGGTTCCAACAACCGGCGCGGGCGGATCATGGTCGTGATCGCCGTGTCGTTTTCTGGAATGTAATGGGCGTCTGCGAAGAACGCCTGCATGCTAGGATCGTCAGTCACCACAACGATCCGTGCCACTTGTTTGAAGTACTCGTCGAACTGATCGAGCAGTTCATGGCCGATACCTTGATGTTGGTATTCTGGCAACACAACAAGGTCTTGAATGAACAACACCGTATGCATATCCGACACGCCACGAATGACCCCGACCAGGCTTCCCTCATCGGTACGCGCGGTCAGCATCGTGGAATTGGCGATACCGCGTGCGGTTTCGCCAATGTCACTAAGGTAATGGGTCCAACCCACTGCCCCGTAAAGCTTCTTGATTTCATGAATCGATAATCCAGATTCGAATCGGTATTGCACAATCTTGCCTCACAATCATCTTTTGTCATCGATGATTGTACCCTTTTTTCAATGAGAGCGTCTGGTGATAACGATTAGGATTCAGTAAAGTCAATGAAACCGACGTTATCGTCGATGTCGCCGCCATCACCGCTCAACGTAAAAATGGCCATGCTAGGGTTATAGTGGATGCTCAAATGCGGATCAAGGTCTTCTTGCGAATACCCTTTGATGCTTACCGGCCCGAGGTTGCTCGGCAAGTCGACATCGTAGTCTTCTGCCGGGGCGTCTTTTTTGATCACGTTCAGCGTGAACTGTACCTGCATGTGGATCATCGCGTGTTGCGAATAAGGTCCGACCCCGTCTTCAAACGTTAACAACAGCCGCTTATCAGCCCCGAGATGCGGTGTCAGCTTCTCGACGGCTTGCGGATCAAACTGAATTGCCATGTTGATCTCCTCCTTTTGACGTTACCGGTCTACCCCTCAAGCTTACGCATCAATTACCGATTAAGCAATTAATTTGCTCACACAATTTTTCCAAGATTTATTAGGCATCGTCACACTTTCTTCACATTCTCAGATTATATTATAAGCATGGAAACGAGCCACCCACTCATTTCCATACCCATACCCAACTTTTTCATTTTTACTCCTCCAAGTAAAAATCGCCAGGCAGCTACCCACTGCTTGGCCAATCCTTACTCCTTGGTCGCCACCACCCATGGCGGCCATTTTTTTAATATTGTTTTAAAACCGCTTACAAAATTGCGGATCCATGCTAAACTGAAGTTTCTATTTCAACTCGGAGGAGCAATCATGAAGATCTGTGCCTATGGCGTGCGCGGTGATGAAGTCACGTATTTCCAACAGTGGGCTGCGCGTACCGCCAATCAAATCGCCTTGCATCCTGACTACCTCACCCCGCAGACCCTGCCGCTGGCCTATGGGTTCGATGCGCTAACCAGCTTTCAAACCGTGCCTTACGCCAGCGACTTGTTTGCGCTGATGGCAGCCCATGACCTGCCTTATCTCGCGCTGCGCAACGCCGGCTATGAAAACGTCGACTTGACCGCCGCGAGCGCTCACCACATCCGGGTCAGCAACGTCCCTGCATACTCGCCAGAAGCGATCGCAGAATTCACCGTGATGAGCATGCTCTACCTGTTGCGCCAAGCCGGTGCGGTGCAAACCGCGCTGCACGACGCCGACTATCAACTCGCCAAAACCTTCATGGGTCGCCAACTCGGTCACTGTACTGTCGGCGTGATCGGTACCGGACGTATCGGCCAGGCGGTCATCCGCATGCTCAGCGGCTTTGGGACGCGGGTCCTGGTCACCGACGACCACCTGCCAGCACGTTCCGATCTGACTTTCACTCCGGTGCCAATGGCAACCTTGTTGGCCCAAAGCGACATCGTGACGCTACACGTTCCAGGCACCAGCGCCAACAATCATCTGCTCGACGACAAGGCGATGACGCTGATGAAACCCGGCGCTTTGATCATCAACACCGCGCGTCCCAACGTCATCGACACCACTGCGTTGCGCCACCACTTGCGCAGTGGCAAGCTAGGCGGCGTGGCAATCGACACCTTCGAACACGAAGCTGAAGATCTCCTGCAGCTGACCACCGGCGAAACTTTTTCTGATCCGCTGTGGGATGAGCTGTTGGCGATGCCCAACGTGATGCTGTCGCCGCACATCGCCTATTACACCGACATCGCCGTCGCCCAGATGGTCGAACAAGCCCTCGATAACCTGCTCGCCTTTTGGCAGGGCCGACCCGTCGCCGCAGAGTTGCATGAATAAATCGCAATGGCCCGCAAACCCTCACCGGTTTTGCAGGCCATTGTTGTTTGATCAAACGAGATATGCTTCCACGATCCTGGCAAAATAAGTCGCCATCTTCGGGATCAGGCGGTCATCGAAATCAAACGTCGACGTGTGCACATACGGCTTATCTTTGCCACCACTCATCAAGGCGTAACACCCCGGGACGGCATCTAACATATACGCGAAGTCTTCAGACGCCATCACCGGTTCAAACTGTTTGCGTACATACCGCTCACCAAACAGCGTTGTGGCGACGGTTTGGGCCAGTGCTGCCGGTTGGGCCGCGTTACGTACTGCCGGCGAGATTTGAAAATGTTCACACGTGATCTGGGCACCATAAGCGGCCCCGATCCCCGTTGCAAGCGCGTCGATCCGCTGAATCGTGGCATCGCGCACCGCCGGATCCAGCGTGCGGATACTCAACAACAGCTGCCCAGAATCCGGGATCACGTTGTAAGTGGCTTCAGCCCCAGCCAGAAAACTGCCGACCGTCACCACTGCAGACGCCAGCGGGGCGGTGTTGCGTGCCACCACCGTCTGCAGGCTCTGCACCAACGCCGCTCCGACCACGATCGGATCTACCGTGCGCTCAGGCGCGCTGGCGTGCCCGCCGTGCCCGTGGATGGTAATGCGCATGCGGTCTGAGCTTGCCATCACGGCACCTGGCTGGATATAGATCGTATCGTCATCGAGATGTGGCCAGTTGTGGTAGCCAAACAACATGTCGCAAGGAAAGCGGGCAAATAAGCCGTCTGCGAGCATTTTGGCCGCGCCGTGCACCCCTTCTTCACCGGGCTGGAAGATCACGTTGACGGTGCCATCAAAATGTCCGGCGGCCGCCAGATACCGAGCCGCCGCCAGCATCGTCGTCATGTGGCCGTCGTGCCCGCAGGCGTGCATCAAACCAGGAACCGTGCTGGCGTATGCCAAACCGGTCGCTTCCGTGATCGGCAGACAATCCATATCCGCGCGCAGGCCGATCGTTTTGGTGCCAGTGCCGCGCCGCAGTTGCCCGACGACGCCATTACCTCCGATACCGGTTGTGACTTTGTAGCCATAAGCGCGCAGCTTGGCCGCAACCGTCGCGGCAGTATTCACCGTCGCCAAGCCGAGTTCGGGATGGCGGTGGAGTTCGTGCCGCAACGCGACAAACGCCGGTTGCCATTGTTGTAACAAAGCTGGGATCTGGATCATGGTCATTCCTGTTGCCTCCGAATATCATCAATGCATTCGATTGTACCGCAATTATGATAATAAAGTGAGGACTACTTAACAATTTCTCACAACTAGCATTGTTGCCAAAAAAACTGCCCTTTCCGCAGAAAAGGCAGTTCGTTGAAAACCTATTTTTCAATCAAAGCCAAAACCCGATCGATGTTAGCCATCACTTTGGCCCGACCCATCAATTCCATTGTCTCAGCCAATTGTGGCCCGTGCATATGGAAGGTCGCGGCGATACGGACTGGCATGTAGAGCTTGCGGCCCTTGACGCCGGTCGCCAAACGGATCTGGTAGACCTCTTGGTTGATGAAGTAAGCGGTGAACAGATCAAGATTTTCGAGGCGTTCCTTGAGCATCTTGATGATCGGCAAGGCGTTGTCGTCTGCCAGCTCCTTCATCTCGTCTTCGGTGAGCTCGGTGCGATCTTCAAAGAAGATGCTCGACAAGTCAACGACTTGTTGCGTGTAGCTCATCTGAGGGATGTACAAGCTGATCATCTGGCGTGCCCATTCAACCGTCGACGCATCTGGATCCTTGGCGAAGCGGCCGGCTTCGATCAAGTTTTCCAACGCCAAAGCGGTCAGTTCAGAAGGCTGCGTTTCTTTGATGTACTTGTTGTTGACCCATTCCAGCTTCTTTTGGTCAAAACGGGCTGGCGACTTGCTCAGGCGGTGTTCATCGAAGATCTTGATGAATTCCTTCTTCGTGAAGATCTCGTCTTCACCTTTAGGCGACCAGCCAAGCAACGTGATGAAGTTGAACATCGCGTTCGGCAGGTAACCGAGTTCACGATATTGTTCGATGAACTGCAAGACGTTTTCGTCACGCTTGGACAGCTTCTTGCCGGTCGCGCCGTTGATGATAAGCGTCATATGGCCAAACACAGGTGCTTCCCAGCCGAGGGCTTCGTAAACCGCCATCTGCTTCGGGGTGTTGGCGATATGGTCATCCCCACGCAAAACATGTGTGATCTGCATCAGATGGTCATCAACGACCACGGCAAAGTTGTAGGTCGGCATGCCGTCGCGCTTCAAAATCACGAAGTCGCCGCCGATGGTGTTGCCATCGATGCTGATGTCGCCTTTGACGATGTCGTTCCACTCGTAAGTCTTATCTTGCGGGATGTGGAACCGGATGACCGGAGTCAAACCTTTGGCCTTAGCCGCAGCAATCTTGGCTTGCTTCTGGTCTTCCGTCAGGCCTTCATATTCGTAGACGTAATGAGGCATCTCGTGGTTGGCTTGTTGGGCTTCACGATCTGCTTGCAGTTCTTCTTCAGTCTTGTAAGACTCGTAAGCCTTACCTTCTTCAAGAAGCTGGTTGATGTATTTCATGTAGATGTCTTTGCGTTCAGACTGCCGGTACGGCCCAAAGTCGCCACCCTTGTCTGGACCTTCATCCCAATCGATCCCTAACCAGTGCAGGTTTTCAATTTGGCTCTTTTCACCGTCTGCGATGTTACGCTTGGTGTCTGTGTCTTCGATCCGCAGAACCATCGTGCCGTTGTTGTGACGTGCAAAAAGATAGTTAAACAGTGCCGTCCGGGCATTTCCGATATGAAGATGGCCGGTAGGACTTGGTGCATAGCGCACCCGAATTGGTCGATCTGCCAATGCATTACGCCTCCATTTTAATTTAAACAATGCAGTAATAGTGTACCACAGACACGCCTCGCTTGCAGAAAAAGCCGTGCCTGAGCACGACTCTTCAGTAAACTATGCGATGCCTTTTTGCTTGCGTTCACGCCGGGCCAACAACGGCATGATGCCACCGACGCCAAACAAGACAGCGACGGAAACAATGTTCATCGCCAACTGCTGCCACCAGTAGCCGGACCAAAGCGTCCCGTCTTGCGGCAAAACGCCCAAGGTCGCGCAGACAAACGCGAACAAGAAGCCCCAGATGCCGACGGTGATTGCCAAGCCACGACGCTTGATGAAGACAAACGGTGAATCATGATCGCTTTCATGTAGCCGTAGCGCAATAAACCCGATGAACAACCAGCAAGACTTATATGGCGTCACGATCCCGTTGAGGTTCAACAGCCAATTAAAAATCGAGTTGATCGACGGCAACGTACCTGACAGCAGCAACAAGAACAGGCACAACCCAGCGGTCAGGGTGTAAGAATGGATCGGCCGGCCGGAGCGGTCTTTTTTGCGCATCCAACTTGGCATGTACCGGTCGGAAGAATCAGATGACAGCACCCGGCTAGACGCATCCAGCAACACGCCAAGTTGTGACAGCATGTAGATGAAGGAGACAAACGAGTAGATGTGCAGCATCAGCTTACCGACCCCGAGGCTTTGACCCAAGCGTTCGAATGCGTAGAAAGCCCCGTTCATCTTCAAATCGTTAGGCAGATCATGGGCGTTGAAGAACACGCCTAAAGCCAAAGAACCGAACACGGTCAAGAATACGGTCAGCACGATTAACAGATACATCGCCTTAGGGAATTCCGACTTTGGATTCCGCAGCTTAGTAATGTACGCCGCGCCCAGCTCCGCACCGGAAACCGCAAAGACTAATAAACCGGTCGTCGCAAAATAATGCGTGTCAAACTTAGGAATGAATGCGGACCATGTGAATGGCTGGGTAGCGATATGAACGCCTTGATGCAGGCCGACCACCGTCATGATGACAAACAGCATCGTCATGACAAACATCGCCCCACCGGCAAGCATCCCAAGGATCTCGAGCGACCGTTGAACCAAGTTCTGGAACAACAAGAACGCCCCGATCACAGCAAACGTGAAGACCCCGAACATCACATTATTCATGTATTTGTCCAGTGTGTTGTCGCCTAAGATCGTCCACGACAGCGACACGATCACAGAGTTGGCGACATCGACGGTGTAAGGCATCAGGCTGGCCCAAAACATCCAGCCGGTCCAATAGCCTGCGCCGTCCCCAATTGCCCGGCGAGACCAAGACGCCAGCCCACCGCCGACTTCGTTGAATGTCGATCCCATCTGTGCAGAGATCATCCCATAAGGCAAGACATAGGCGATTGCCATGAAGATCCATGAAAACACAACAGACAAGCCTTGGTTCTGGAACGGATAAATAACGTCTTCAAAACCGACGATCGTGGTAAACGTCAGTAATGTCAGCATCGGCCACTTCAGATATTTCTTTGGCGATGCGGTCAAATCATCATCAAGTTGCATGGTAGTCAGTTCCTCCTGAGATAGTCGACGCGCCTGCTCCATCGAGACCGCGTCTAAGACACAATGTATAATTGCCAATTGACAATCATACACTTTCTGAAAACCGCTGCAAACAAAAATTTGACATTTCCACAAATTTGATCCATTTCGACGTCTTCATGCCACCCTTTGGCTATGCGGCCTTCACCAACCAGCAACCACAAACTGTCAGTTATCTCTCGCAACTTCCACAACCCTGTCGTTGTCCGGCAGCGTAAGTGTTTTGGCCGTCCTCCAGGAGTAAGCGGTCTAGCTATGCTACGGCGGAAATGGCAGTATGCTGTGCGGCCGTCTTCAGCCTGCTTCGCAGTCTTACAACTAATTTTGAAGCCGCTTCG
>NZ_BAAIHN010000019.1:0-52061 GCF_054784775.1 Lacticaseibacillus boliensis | reverse complement strand
TCGGTCTGTTCGTGGTGCATCGATCACCAACTTCTCCGCTCAGTCAGTATTCGCAACGCTCCAAACGTTGCTTTCAGACCGGCCAGATGCGATTTCATGTCCCAAATACCGAGGTGAATAATCCAGGCTTACGTTGCCGGACAACGTAAGTCTGATTGAGACTAAAAAAGCACACCCGATTTGGGTGTGCTTTTTATGTTTCTATGTGAGGTTTAGCCTCGTTAAAGTCATCGGTTAACGTAATAATTCGCGACGAATGGCGGCGAATTGCTGTGAAGAAATGCGGCCGGCTTGCATCTCGCGACGATACCATGCGATTTGCGCCTCGACAGATTCTTGACGTACAGCCACCCGCTGGCGAAGGCCGGCAAACAAAGTTACCGTACCCACTAAGAGCAGAATTAAGACGAGCAATAGACTGGATTGAATCATATGAAACCGCCTCCTTCACTGACCAGTATAGCACAAAGTCGCGCGCAATTTAATTAAAATTAAGGCAGAAGTCTCATGTTTTAATTAGACAAAAGGTTGCCTCTGTTTTAACGTCTTGAAGACGTATCGAATCCCGGACGTCGTGGGCTAGTTCTCGCGTTGTTGGAATGGGTGCCTGCGTTTAAGTCAATTTTATGGTTGAGTTGCGATACTGATCTCTGCAAAGCGCAGGCGGCGATTCGCCTGCGCGTCGGAAAGGATGTTATTGATGCAGATTTCAGATTGTGCCACATTGTTGAACCTCGATCAGCAAACGAAAAGCGCGTTGGAAGGTGACCATCGCGAGCTGCAAAGCCTGACGCCAGATACCCGTGAGGTGCAGCCGGGAGGGTGTTTTGTGGCGATTTCCGGCCACCATTTTGATGGACATCAGCATGTTCAAGAAGCCATCGCTAAAGGTGCGATCATGGTGGTGGTCGCGCATCCGGTTGCCGCCAGTGGCGCCTTGATCGTTCAGGTGCCCGACACGACCCAAGCACTGGCGCAGCTAGCGGTGGTCTATTTTGGCGACCCGAGTGCGAAGCTGAAGCTGATCGGGGTGACCGGCACCAACGGCAAGACGACCGTCACCCATTTGATCGCGCGCATCCTGACGATGGCGGGGCTGGACAGCGGGTTAATTGGGACGCTGGCAACCACTGGCGGCAAAAGAACGCACGCCGCGGTGAACACGACGCCAGACAGCTTCACCAATCAGCGATACTTAAGCGAGATGCTCGCAGCCGACAAACGTGCCTGTGCGATGGAAGTCTCCTCGATCGGCCTTGTGCAAGGGCGCGTGCGTGGGATCGATTTTGATACCGCGGTGTTCACGAATCTGACCGAAGATCACCTGGATTATCACAAGACGTTTGCTAATTATTTTGAAGCCAAGGCGTTGTTGTTTGAACAACTGGGCAATGCCTATCATCACGGCCGCAAGACTAAAACCGCCGTTATCAACATCGATGATCCTTATGGCCGCAAGCTGGTCGGTCGTACCGCTGCCAACGTCGTGACCTATGGCACGCAGGGACGAGGGATGCTACAGGCGCGCAACATTCACGTCGGGGTTCACGGGACGAAGTTTATCTTGCAGATCGCCGGGCACCATTATCCGGTCCATCTGCAATTGATGGGTAGATTTAATGTGTACAACGCACTGGCGGCTTTTGGGGCGACGTATGCACAAGGGGTCGCGCCTAGTACCATCATCTCGGCGTTAGAAAGTGTTGCCGGCGTTCGCGGTCGCTTCCAGGTCGTGCCGACACCAACCGATGCGACGGTGATCGTGGACTACGCACACACGCCCGACGGTTTGGCCAACGTGTTGGCAACGGTGCAGGCGTTTGCCAAGCGTCGGATCTTCTGCGTGGTCGGCTGTGGCGGAGATCGCGACGTCGACAAGCGCCCGCAGATGGCAACGATCGCGATCCAGCAGGCGACCGATCCGATTTTTACCGCAGACAATCCGCGGACAGAAGATCCGGAAAAAATTATCGATGCCATGGTCACCGGTCTGGATCCGACCACCTACACGCGGCTGAGCCACAGACGCCAGGCCATCACGTATGCGTTACACCAGGCTCGTGCCGGTGACGTCGTCTTGATCGCAGGCAAGGGCCACGAGACTTATCAGATCGTTGGTACCACCAAGCACCATTTTGACGATGCCGAAGTCGTCCGCCAATATTTTGCCGCGCATGAGGTGCCGCAACAGGCATAAAATTAAGGCTTGACCTGTAACGCGTTTCCGAAACTATGCTGAACTTGTCAATCAGACAAGGAGGAATTCATCATGTTCGGATTATTAAAAAAGCAAGTACTGGTCAATGTTACCTTGAAAGACCCAACGGAACTGACCGCGTTAGCACGGCTGGCAAGCTTCGCCGGTGAAAAGCTCGATCTGGCCAGCCAGGAATTGCGGTCAGGTTTTCTCGCCAGTGAAGCCCAAGGCGCGCACGTCATCGCAGACCACGTCGCGGTGACGCACGCATCCAGCGCCAGCGTCAAGCAGCCAGAGGTGGTCATGATGACTTTGGCAACGCCACTGGCTTGGGGTGAAAACGCACAAGTAGATACAGTGGTGGCGGTCGTCGTTCCGGCAAGCGGCGACACAGACGCGGTGTGCGCGCAACTGTTGGCTAACGTCGACGCGCAGCAGGAGGCGTTGAGCGCAAACGCAACGGCTGGTGAGTTGGAAAAGGTCCGGCGGCAGTTGCTGTAATTGTGCTATATTGAAGGTGAAAAGAGGTGAGACGATGGCAAACATTCGAGACATTGCGCGATTAAGCGGCTATTCGGTGGCGACGGTGTCGCGCGTCATCAACAATCGGCCCTATGTGTCCCAGCCGGTGCGTGAAGCGGTGTTAAAAATCGTCCGCGACCTCGATTACGTGCCCAACGCGGTGGCGCGCGACTTATCAGCCGGTCGCACCAAGACGATCGGCGTCGTCACCCCGATGCGCGACCATCCGTATTTCACCAGCCTGACCACCGCGATTACCCAAGAAGCCTTTGCTCGCGGCTTTCGGGTGATGTTACTACCGTCGCAATACGATGCCGTCATCGAACTGGATTACCTCGAACAGTTGCGGCGCAAAGCGTACGATGGACTGATTTTCACCTCTCACGCCATGGCGGTCGCCAAAATGCTACCTTACCTGAAATATGGTCCGGTGGTGCTGTGCCACGACCCCGAAGGCATCGCGATCCCGGCGGCCTATACCGATCGCGGTGAGACCTATCTGGAAGGCTGTCGTTGGTTGAAGGCACACGGTGCCAAGCGCATCGGGATGTTTTTGCCGCGCGACCCGGCGTTGTCTGCCACCAGCCAGGCGATGATCGATGCTTATCAGCAGGTGTTTGGCGTGCAACCGAAACCTGAGTGGTTAGCCGTTGACATCATGAAAAACGCTGACGGCTATACCGGTGCTCGGCGCCTGGCTGCGGCCAAGGTCGATGCTATCTTCACGAATGGCGATGACATCGCGGTAGGTGCGGCAACTTATTACCGCGACCATGGCATGCAAGTACCGCTGATGGTCGGCCAAGAAAATCAGCTTTCCGGCAAGTTGCTTGGCATTCCGACGATCGACCATCATTTTCGCCGCGTTGGCAAGCTCGCGTTGCAGCTGGCGATTGGCGAGATCACCGGTCAGCACGAGGTGGCATCGACATTCGTCACGCGTTCATGATACAATAGAAAGACTTAGACGTGCGGCGATGGCTGCACGCCTTTTGTTGACTTAAGAGGCACTTCGCTTTGGTTATCGTCGAGCTGCGTGGCGCAATGCGGGTACAGCTAGCTACGCTATCGAACTCGGAGCAAAGAACGCTCCAAGCACGTTAGCTAGGCTACCTGACCCGCAAAATGCGCGCCACTTCGCTCTGGTCATCGTCGAGCTATGCAAAGTAACGCGATTGCGTATAAGTCGTTCCGGTCGCGCGCGGCGATGCCGCACGCACCCAGCCCGCCTTATACACATCGCTAAGCCCGCTTTGCTTCGCTCTGGTCATCGTCGAGCTACGTGGCGCAATGCGGGTACAGCTAGCTACGCTATCGAACTCGGAGCAAAGAACGCTCCAAGTACGTTAGCTAGGCTACCTGACCCGCAAAATACGCGCCACTTCGCTCTGGTTATCGTCGAGCTACACGAAGGCAACGCGAGCACAAAATAATACCACGACAGTTGCGTTGCTTCGCTTTGCTTCGCAACTCCACTGCCGCGGCAATTATTTTGACTCGCTAAGTACGCCTTTGTTACGCTCTGGTTTATAGGAGAATTTATGGACTGGTTGTTGCGATTTATCAAAGGTATCTTCATCGGCTCTGGCTTTATCCTACCGGGGATCTCAGGTGGGGCGCTGGCGGCTGTGTTTGGTTTGTATGAGCGCCTGATTGGGTTCTTGGCGCATATCACCCGTGACTTTCGCGCCAATTTTTTATTTTTCTTACCAGTCGGGTTAGGCGGGGTGACCGGCGTCTTTTTCCTGTCGTTTGCTGTCAGTTTCTTCCTAGGGGCGTATGAAGCCCAGATCTTGTGGCTGTTTGTCGGCTGTATCGTTGGCACCGTGCCGGCGCTGTGGCGGGAGGCTGGTAAGCACGGGCGCCGTCGTTACCATCCATGGATGACCGCCGTCGCTTGTGGCGTGAGCTTAGCATTTTTGGTGATGGGAACACGGCTGTTTGATGGCGCCGTCGAGCAGAGTTTTGGCAATTGGTTGATTGCCGGAGGCCTGATCGCCTTGGGGATGATCGTACCGGGACTGTCACCGTCGAATTTTCTCGTGTACATGGGACTATACAAACCGATGACTGACGCGATCGGGGCCGTTGATTTGAGTGTGCTGTTACCGATGGCGTTAGGCGCCGTCATCTGCTTAGTTGTGTTGGCAAAATTGATCGACTGGGCGTTTGCCCGGTGGTATGCCGGCTTGTTCCATCTGATCTTGGGCGTGGTTTTCGCGTCGACGCTGATGATCATTCCGCTAGATTTCAACTATCTTAGCTTGGGTACCTTGGTGTGTGGCGGGACTTTCATTGCTGGGATCGTGGTTGGGTGGTGGATGAGCCAGCTTGAGACGCGGTACCAGGTGGCGTAACAAAACAGCGGTCGCATCAAAACATGACGTTTTGATGCGACCGCTGTTTTAGTCTAAATAATAGCAATAGATCACGATTTCACGATTGGCGGGCGGTTAGCGATCCGATCTTCCCGCGGAATATGGCCGAATTTTTCGGCATATTTATGGTAGAAGAAACTCTTGTTAGAGATCCCAACGTCGTGGCAGATCTCGCCGATGGGGATGTCGGTGGTTTGAATCAGTCGCCTTGCATTGCGCAGCCGCTCTTCGGTCAAGACTTCGCTGAAGGGACGCCCGGCTTCTTTGCGGAACAAGTTGCTGAGATAAGTGCGATTGTAGCTGTATTTCTCAGCGAGATCGTCGAGGGAGAGCTTGCGATAGTTGTTCTTGATGTCTTCCATGATCTTGTCAGCTAAAATCTGGCCGGAAGTTTGGGCGGCTTTGGGACGCTTATAAGTACGCATCAGTTGTGCGAGTAAGATGGCAAGCTCGGCTTGCATCACATAATCACAAAATTGCGGTTGCATGTAATATTCATCGATCAGCTGTGACAATGTCGTTATGGCACCGCTGGCTTGGGTCTGGGAGTTGGTAAAAAGATAATAGCGAGGTTTTCCGGTGCGTTTGGACTGCGGATTGGCCAAGAAGTCTTGCAAGGCCGTTTCTGAGGCGTTGATCTGGTCGAGAAAATCGACGGAAAGCAATTCATCGTCGAACAAGACGTTGATCATCAAATCATTGTTGTCGAGGGTGGCGATGCTGTGTTTGGTGCCGATGTCCAATAATAAGACGTCACCTTCACTCAGTTTGACGCGCTTGCCGTTGATGTATTCCGTCGCACAGCCGCGCAGCATGTAGTTGATTTCGAAGAACAAGTGGCTGTGTAGCGGATAAGGGGCGAAGCGGTTATGTTTGCGAATGATCAGGTGCCGTTTTGAAAAGAAATAATCGTTTAAGACCGGCGACTTTGCTTGCTTCGTGGCGAAAAGGTCAATCGCTGCTGGTGGAATGTCATCGTCGACTTGACTCGTCGCTTGTTGTCGACGTTCAGCAGCGGTGATGGATTGCAGTTCTTGGAACACTTTTACATTCACAATGTCGTCCTCCTGTATTTTTGTCCCACACATTCTGAATATGTGCTATTGCTAGAATAGCATGTAAGCGGTTAAATTTAAAGTGTATTCAGAACTAAACAGATTTGTTCACAAAGATTTCGTACAAATAATACGGCTTCTAGATGAGCAACAAAAGAAGAAGGTGATAGGGATAGCGCCCGCTGGATCTTTGTTAATCTTATCAAAACCTAGTGCAGAGATTACTCAGCAGAAAGTGTAACATGGGAAATTGTTCCAATTATACGTGCATTTGACCCAGTGATGTGATGTGACTCACAGAATTTGCGACAATCATCACAAAAAGGTCTATATTCGGAAAGTGATTTGCGTCTAGCCATCATTCCACAGCTTTCTAATCTTATGGATTCCACGCGACTTTCCACAGTTGGGTCAAGAAACATGGGTTCATCAATTGTGACGCAAAATGTAAGCGCCACCTGCGAGGAGGAAAAAATATGGATAACTCGAAAAAAGCACCGAAGATGTCGGGCGCCCAGGTGATGTTAGTTTTCATCGCCGGGATCGCTTCATATCTTGATGCCGCGATTTTGGTTAGTTGCGGGGTTTCATTACCGTTATGGACCGCGCACTTTGACTTTTCAACTTGGCTGTCCGGGGCGGTCAACACCGCGTTGACGGTGGCCGTTGCCATCGGGGCGACATTTGGTGGTGCCATCTCCGATAAATTCGGCCGGGTCTATGTCTTCAATATTGATATCTTGTTGGTTGCCATCGGGACGGCGATGGTGGCCTTCACCAACAACGTTACCGTTTTGTTCATCGGCTTGATGCTTGCCGGGGTTGCTTCTGGGGCTGACTTGCCAACCAGTTTGGCGGTTATCTCCGAACGGATGGACAAGGAAAACTATGGTAAAGCGATCAGTTCGACGCAACTTTATTGGACGGTCGGGATCATTCTTTCCCAGTTCATCGGGTTCTTAACTTCTGGTTTGAAGGGTATTCAGCCTGTTCGTTACCTGTTTGGCTTCATCGCCATCATGGCGTTCCTGAACTGGTTGGTCCGGATCGGGTCCAAGAAGTTCCGTGAAAACGAAACGAAACTGGCTAACGAAGTCCAGACTGAAGAAGGTACCGCTGATATTGCGGTAGCAAAGCCAAAGATTGGCGAATTGCTGACCAACAAGAAGATCCTCATTCCGCTGATCTTACTGACGGCTTACTATGTGTTCTGGAACCTGCCAGCTAACTCGTTCGGGATGTTCTTGAACTACTTCCTGGTTACCGTTGATAAGCAAGCCGCTGCGACTGCTACCATCGTTGCCATGGCTGGTAACATCTTAGGGTTCGTCGCTAACTTGATCTTCATGCGGGTTTCCGATACCAAGTACCGTTACCATCTGGTCTTCGGTGGCTTGGCCATGGGTCTTGTCGCGATGTTCATCTCCGGCTTGTCTGCCGCTTACTGGTGGATTTTCTCGATCTGCTACATCGTCTACATGTTCGGTTACATCTGGATCGGCGAACCGATCTGGAAGATCTGGTCACAAGACTTCTACCCAGTTAACGCTCGTGCAAGTATGACCGGTGTTTCCTTGGGTGTCACCCGTGCCTTGACCGCGGTCTTCGCACTGTTCACCCCAACTTTGATGGCGATTTCCCCAGCGCTGTTCCTCTGGATCCTCTTCGGATGCGTTGTCGTTTACGGGATTATCTCCATCGTCATCGTTCGCTTGATTCCACGCTTCGGCTTCCATGATGAAGCGCTTGAAAAATTGGCCGCTGATAAAGCCAAGAAGTCATAATCAAGATTGTCAACCAACGGGATCCAGCTTCGGCTGGGTCCTGTTTTTTTTGGAAATTTATCAAATCATGGTGTAAAACCAAAGGCTTTGTAGGAAACCCATCGTGCTTATCATGCGTTGCATTCCGTCATATAATAATCAATGTATCCTGCAGTACAATGGGTTAGGTGAAGGGTCTCGCGTATCGTAAAGAAGGAACGGCATCATGAGTAAACCAAGAAGCAAACGCAAGCATAACAATAGTCAAAATCGCCGAAAGCACGCTCTGACCAACGCGCAACAAGCGGCGTTAGACGAAGCAATGCCAGATATCGTGGCTTACATCAGCGAAGCGTTGAGCAACGCGATGAACCGTGGCATCGCCGACGGACTCGGCAAAGTCGCCGACGCGTTGAAGGATTCTTCAGCCGCCACCGCGCTCGAAAAACAAGACGATCGCGAATTTGCCCCACTGGATGATTTTGACAAACAAGTCGCTCAAGACGAGGCTCTAGAAGATCAGCTAGCTGCGGCTCAAGCCAAAGAAGAGGCCGAAGCCGAACCAGATGACGACTCGCCGGATTACAGCGGGTGGCGTCAAGAAAAGCAGGCAGAAGACGATGCAATCAGTGGCGGTGTGCGTCCAGACGCGCCCGGCGGCGGCTGGACGGGGGCAGATCTCGATCCCGATTTTGACACTGGGCAAGGTCCGGATTTTGATACTGACACCGACTAGATTTGGGCCATGCAACCGATCATTCTAAGGAGCAATGCCATGTTTGAAAAGTTCAGACGCAACTGGATCCGCCACAAGGCCATCCGCCAAGCAAAAAAAGACCTCGCCAGTTCCGGCAAAACAGGGCTCGCCTTGTTCGCCTTCGTTCAAGAATACACCGGCGATCCGCATCCATGGATCCAACGTCCCACCGGTTTCTTCAACAACTATGAATACATGTACACTGTGATGGTCAACCAAACAACCGGCAGCATCACGCTGCTGTATAAGGACTAGTGTATTCCCCGCGTTCGCCATGGCATCGCGGGGAATTTTTTTTGAGGTTGGCACACGCCAAAACGCCACCTCCCGAGCAGTAGGAGGTGGCGCACATGAGATGACGAATTATTGGGGTGGCAGATTACTTACCACAGCTATAGCTTACCATGATTTCATGATAAGTGGGACAGTTTTCTGAAAAAATAATGCTGATATTAATTCGTTTATGCTTTGGCGTTAATGATCAGATGCTCGTTGACGAACGCGTCCAAACCGAGTTGATAAAGTTCACGCCCGTAGCCGGAGTTCTTGACCCCGCCAAATGGCAGTTCTGGTGCCGTGATCCAAGCACGGTTGATTGTGGTCATCCCGGCTTCAATCTGGCGGGCGACGCGATCAGCGTGTTCTGGGTCTGCGGAGAAGACAGTGGAACCTAGGCCGTAGCTGGAATCGTTAGCCAAGGCGATTGCTTCTTCTTCGGAGTTGACCTTGTAGATCGCGGCAACCGGGCCAAACATTTCTTGGTTGTAAGCCGGGTTGTCTTTGGCGATGTCGGTCAAGATCGTTGCTGGAATGAACTGGCCTGGTAAAGCGACAGGTTCGTCGCCAATCACGCGGGTCGCACCTGCCGCGATGGCGGCATCGATCTGCTTGGCGAGCTTGGTCTTGGCACTAGCAGAAGACAGTGGGGCGAGCGTGGTGTTAGGATCCAGCGGGTCACCAGGCTTAACCTTGGCAAATTCTGACTTCATGTAAGCGACGAATTCGTCGTACTTGTCTGCCATGACGATGAAACGCTTGGAAGCGGAGCAAACTTGTCCGGCGTTGAACAGGCGCGCCTGAGGGGCTACTTTTTTAACTTCGTCCCAGTCGGCGTCATCCAAGATGATGAACGCGTCATTACCGCCAAGCTCCATGGTCGACTTCTTGAGGTTTTCACCAGCTTCTTTGGCGACGGCAGAACCACCACGCTCGGAACCGGTCAAGGCAACACCGGCGACGCGAGGATCGGCAATCGCGGCAGAGACTTGATCATAGCTGATGAACAAGTTGGTCAATGCGCCGTCTGGGGCGCCGGCTTCGCGCACGATATCCGCGAAGGCCTGCGCACAGCTTGGGGTGTTGGACGCGTGCTTCAAGATCATCGGGTTGCCGACGATGTAGTTTGGTGCGAACACACGCATGATCTGATAATAAGGGAAGTTCCAAGGCTCAACCATGACCAAGACCCCGACGGCCTGCTTGATGTAGTAAGCCTTACCGGCGTCAGTGGCCAACGGTGTCGGTTCGAGGAATTTGGCGCCATTTTCGGAGAAGTATTCCGCGATGTCAGCACAGAGATCGACTTCTGCTTCCGCTTCGCCGATCAGTTTGCCCATTTCTTTGGTGATGGTCTCAGCCAGCGTCTTCTTGTTGACGCGCATCAATTCTGCAACCTTGTGCAACACAGCTTGACGGCTGGCCGGGTTCTCATTGCGCCAGGTCTTGTACAAAGCGTGACCAGTGGCGAGGGTCTTCTCAAGATCTGCGTCGGTGGCGTTCTCATATGTTTTCAATGTTTCATTGGTATAGGGGTTAATTGTTTTATAAGCCATAAGGGATCCTCCTGTTTGTTTGCGATTACATGACCATTATAGCGTAACATCAGGCAAAAATGACAACGTTTTGCTTAAAAACGCAGAAAAGTGCTGATTTGTTACCGCTTATACGATTTTGTTCCTCGCGATGGGATACTTTTTCTGGGGAGAAAAAGGAGGGGGCAAAGATGGTTCGGGTATGGATCAAAACGCTTGCATTTGTCTTGTTTATCGTGGTGCCAGCAACACTCGGTACCGTGCTCGTCGTTTTTTTAAACTTGAGTCGCTTTCTCATCGGGTTAAACATCTTGGTACTCGCCGGGGTGTTGCTACTGATCTGGGTTATCGCAGGCTGGCAAGCATATTGGCGTTTTTACGCTATGGCGGCGTTACCGGCCTATGTGGTCCAGTACGCTTTGACGCCGGCCAAGCTTGCCAAAATCTTTGACGAGCCGGAAAGCAACTTTGTCGTCACGCGGTTTAATATGTTGATCTACAAAAGCGGTTCCTGGAATGACAAAGTCCTCATCGTTTCCCGCTTGCGTCGCCATTACGGCCCCGTGACGATTGCACCCAAACACACAAACGCGTAATCTATTCGCATAGACGACCGCTGTCCGGCAGCGTTAGTCTTCTTTGGTTGGTGGTTGGGATAGTGGTGTAGGTCGGGTTTGGTGTGTTCCGGCCCTAGAGATGGCTGGAACGGCTTGCATGTCATGGGCGAGGCGCTCAGAAGCTAACTCGGCTCCGCCGAGTGGATCTTCTTCGACGCCTTTGTTGTAAGCGGCCAAGCCGCTAACAACAATGCTGCGCCTGAGCCATCTCGGGCCTCCACACCCCAAACCCTGACGTTAGCGTCCAGCGACACCGGAAGTGGCAATTTCGAAGAGAATAGAAATGGATTAGTTGTAATTGGCGAATTAGCCCGATTGCTCATGACATCAACCTATCCAGATACGTAGAATCTAGGGTGTGGGCGAAAGTGACGGAAGCAGGTCAATCTGACGTGGTGAGATTGCTGTTAGCGACTTGTTGCTTACAGCAAGGCGCAGGTGGAGATCCACTTCGTCAAAGACGAAGTTAGCGAAGCCGAACCCTCTCCACGACAGATTGAAGCCTGCTGGAGTCACTTTTGCCCGCACCCGACCGCGATTAGTTTACAGCCAACTACACACTTACGCTGCCGGACAGTGATTGTGAATCAAAACGATGTTGTTTGTTTATTGATGGAGGCTTTTGAATGGAAATATTGCACTTGACGGTTCAACCGGAGGGAAGTCCTTCGGCAAAGTTGACGGCTTATTTGCCAGAGCGGCTTGATGAGCAAACCAGACCGGCGATCGTAATCTGTCCGGGTGGCGGTTACCGCTTCGTGTCGCCGCGCGAAGCGGAACCGGTCGCGTTGAAGTTTGTAACGCAAGGCTTTGCGGCATTTGTCTTGGATTACGCGGTAGCACCTGTGCGCTATCCGCACGCCTTGCGGCAACTGGCGGAAGCAGTCGCGTTGGTGCGGGCGCATACCGCTGAATGGGGCCTGACCCCACAGCGGCTGATCGTCGCCGGCTTTTCCGCTGGCGGCCATTTGGCGGCTAGCCTGGCGTGCATGGCAGCTGATCCGGTGTTGACCGAGGCAGGTTATCAGCCTGCAATCAGTCGCCCAGACGGCTTGTTGTTGTGCTATCCGGTGATTACAAGCGGGCCACTGGCGCATCGCGACTCGTTCAACAACCTGCTTGGCGAAGGCGTTGAAGCCAGCGCACAATCGTTGGAAAAGCGGGTGAGCGCGCAGAATCCGCCGACGTTCATCTGGACGACTGCAGACGACGGCGCGGTGCCTGCGGCCAACACGTTGATGTTTGCCAGCGCTTTACAAGCAGCGAAGGTCCCGTATGAACTGCACGTTTTCCCACACGGCCATCATGGCTTGAGCTTGGCAACGCCACAAGTTAACGGTGGCGTTGCCGGTGCCGAAGCGACGGTGGCGGTATGGCCTGACTTGTTCAATACTTGGGTACAACAAAGCTGGCTGAAAAACTGAATATAAAGAGCCCAACGGCTAAATCTCAATCCGAGATCTGGGCGTTGGGCTCTTTTGATTACGGGCGTGTTTGTGGATTAGCCCCAGAAGCTGGCTGCCAGCTTGCGGCCTTGGTCGATCTTCGCCCATTCTTGTGCCTGGGTGAGTTCGTTGCCGCCGTCACAAGATGCGAAGCCGCATTGATGGGAAAGATAAAGCTTATCCTTAGGCAAAATCGTGGCCGCTTGGTTCAACAGGCGCAATGCGCGGTCTTCATCGTCTAGAGTCGCCGTCTTTGATGACAGCAAGCCCAAAACGACTTCAACTTCTGGACGGGCCTGCAAGGCCTTGAGCGCGCTGATATCACCGGCACGGTCGTCATCCCATTCCAGGAAGAAGCGATCGTAGTGCTGATCGCCCAAGAACTTGGCGGCGATGGCGGAATACGAGCCTCCGGCGGCGTGACGGGAGGCGTAATTGCCGCGACAGTTGTGGGTCCAGACCTTCAACCCCAGTTCGTGGCCGTAGTCACACACGGCGTTGTTGATGGCGACGAATTCGTCGGCCAGGCCTTCGAGACTTTGGTTGCTGTCGGTGAAGAAGCTGTCGTTATTATCGTCTGCGAAAAGTTCCCACAGGCAGTCGTCGAACTGAATGATCTGCCCGCCGGCGGCCTTGTATTCGGTGAGGAATTCCTTATAAGCATTGATCAATCCGGCTTTCAGTTCAGCCTGGGTTTTGTAGACTTGATTGTCACCGTAGAGGTGATCGATGACGGCCAACTCGGTGAAGGCATGCGCAGCGCCCCAAACCGTGGTTTTAATGGCGGTGCCAGCCGCTTGGGCTTGGACCTCTTTGAAAATATCGATGAAGTGATGGTGCTTGCCGGACAGTGGTGCGGTGATTTCGATGCCGATATCTTTGCGGGTTTCAAAATCGCCGCCGTCGTGATCTTCGAAGTGATAGCCGTGATCCGCCAGCTTGCGGCGAATCCCACCAAAGCCCCAGATGAAATCAAGGTGCCACATCGACTTGGAATACTCGCCGTCGGTCAACACATCGATGCCGTGAGACTTTTCAGTTTGGATGATCTTGGTGATATCTTCGGTTTCGGTCGCCTGGTACCCGGGAAAATCTTCGTAGAACGGGTAGGTGATGTCGTCGCGGTGTTCGATCTGGTCCTTGTAGGTCAAAAGGTCTGTCGGGCGCAGAAGGGAGCCGACGAGTTGGAATCGTGAGTTGGTCATAAGTGTTGCCTCCGTTGAATAATTGATGAGATTATCATAACAAGTTTCTTAGAAAATAGATAATACACAATTACAAGGTGATATAATAGGCACAGACTATAACCCCGAGCCAACCAAAGGAGATCACATGCGCATCCAACAGCTACAGTATCTAGAAGCCATCGCCGCCACCGGCTCGATCAACGAAGCCGCTAAGCGGCTGTTTATCTCCCAGCCATCGCTGTCCCAAGCGATGAAGGAGCTGGAAAAAGAGTATCAGCTCCAGCTGTTTTACCGTTCGAAAATCGGAATCACGCTGACGCCGGCAGGACGCGAATTTCTCAACTATGCTCGCGGGGTGCTCGACCAGGTGAACCTGTTGGATGAGCATTTTCGCCAAGACACCGTGCGCAAGCAACAGTTTTCTGTGTCTGCGCAACACTATGCGTTCGTGGTCAACGCCTTTGTCGCCTTGGTCAAAGAGATCGGCGGGTCGGAGTATAACTTCACCTTGCGCGAGACCCAGACCCAAGGGGTGCTCGATGATATCCAAACCAACAAAAGCGAGCTTGGCGTGACGTATCTCAACGGTTTCAATCAAACGGTGATGCGCCGTTTGATCGCAGAAAAAGACCTAACGTTCACGCCGCTGTTCACGGCCAAGCCGCATGTCTTTGTCGGCCGCGACAACCCGCTGACCAAAAAGGCGACGCTCAGCCTCGACGATCTCAAAGACTACCCGTACTTATCTTATGAGCAAGGGGACACCAACTCGTTTTACTTCGCTGAAGAGATTCAAAGTACCTTGCCGCACGCCAAACACATTCAGGTGTCCGATCGCGCCACGATCTTCAATCTGATGGTCGGCTTGAACGGCTACACGATTAGCTCCGGGATCATCTCGTCGGACCTCAACGACGAAAAGATCGTCGCGATCCCGCTGGCGATCGACGATCCGATCACCTTAGGGTACCTCCGCCATAAGAAGATCGAACTCAGCGCGACAGCGGAGCGGTATCTGGCATTGCTCAAAGAACATATCCGCCACTATGGTTTTACGGTGAATTAAAACAAGCGTCGGTGCGATCGCACCGACGCTTATTTTAGTTGTTACTGAGCAGTTTTTCGGCTTGAGCGGGTTTGCCAAAATAATACCCTTGTCCGTAGCGAATGCCGAGATCTTTAGCCCACGCCAAGTCGGCGGCGGTTTCGATGCCTTCTAGGATCAACGAGAGCTGGTTGTCTTGGGCGATCGCTTGCCAGAATTCGACGCGTTGTCTCAGTTCGGCGTCGCTGGTGGTTTTCCTGAGGTTTTGCATCGCAAACTTGATGCCGTTGATATAAGGCAAGGAGCTTGAAACCAGTTCAAAGGAGTTGTCGCTGCCAACGTCGTCGATCAAGATCTTCATGCCGGCGGCCCGGTAGATAGCGCTGATCCGGCGGGTGGTTTGCGAGTCGGTCAGGTCCATGATCTCAACGGTGAGATTGGCCGGGCCTTCAGGACTTTCGGCAAACTGCGTCAAGGCGTTGGCGATGTCGAGGTCTTGAAACTGTGCGGCGGTCAGGTTCAGATTGAAGTTTTGCAGATCAGTGTGGCGCATGAAATCTTGCAACAAAGCAATCGACATCCACGCTGGGATCTCGAAGGAGTCCGGCAAGATCCAGCGCTTCACCAGCGGGTCATAGGTGCGCAACAAGAGCTCATGGTAGGCTTTTTTAGGGCTGTCTTCAGCCAGGTCATACACGCCTTGAGAAAAATATTGATAGTCAGCAAGCCGTTTTTCGGCGTGATCGGTACCAGAAACGACCTTGTTGTTGTAAACGATCGCATCGCGTGAGCGTTTGGACTTGGATAAGGCGTCGTCAGCGCGCTTGTAAATATCGTTGACGCTGCGGTCTTGCGGCTGGATATCGGTGATACCCACCGACATGGTGACGTTGATTGTCCGATCTTCATAGGCATAGTCGCGTTTGCGCACCGCCTGCCAACATGCCGTGATGATCGGCAGTGCGGCCTCGGAATCGAGATTGGGGAAAACCAGGTTGAACTCTTCGCCGGTCGTGAGGTACAGCTTGTGGTCGACGCGCGCGTTGACCAACACGCGCTTGAGCGTTTCGGTGACGCCAATCAGCACCGCGTTGCCAGCGAGGTGGCCGAAGCGATCGTTGATCTGTTTGAACCGGTCGAGATCAAGCGTCGCAAAACTCAGCGGCTGGCCATCTTGTTTGGTGGTGGCAAACAGCGCCTGCAGTTCTTTTAGATGGTTGGCGTAAGAGTTGGCGTGGCTGCCTTTTTCATAGTCGGCAAGGCGTTCACGCTCGCGGTTGCGGCGATCTTCGCGATATTGGCGCAACCAATAGCCCAAGACGAAGACGAGCATCAAGGTGTACAGCAAAACCGCCTGAAGTTCGAGGTTGAGATCCATGTGCATGCCCATGGAGAGCGGCGGCACGGTGAACCAAAATAAACTGGCGACCACCAAAGCCCCAGCGACGCCAAACCACCAGTGTTGCATGACATATTGACGGTAAACTTTGAACAAGGCCGCCACCACGACAAATGCCATCAATGAAGCTAATGGGACTGGTGCCAACAGATTTGGCGCGTGGTGCATGTACCACACCAATAGCAAGGCGCTTGTTTGGAGCGTGACTTCGAGCTTGTTGAAGCCGCCAAATAATAATGGTAGCGTCAACACAAACAGCGCCCAGTTGTGGTAGAGGATCGCTGAGTCGTTGTGGATGTACATCATTGCGCCGTAGTGAATGAATAAACCCATGCCCACAGTGATCAACAGGAGCACCACACGCCGTATGTAGCGGAATTGGGTCGCTGTATGCTCATTTTCGAAGGCGTCGTACCACAGGCGTTGGAAGTATTGGATAAAGCCGATACTGAAGAAGCTGACGGTGGCGATACGAATCAAAAAAACGGGAAACTGCACTGAAAGCCGTTGGATAATCGCTCATCTCCCCCACAAGAATGAAGTAATTAGCAATATCGTACCACAACTATTTTGATTTGCAGGTTTCTAACCAGCAAAATATGCGAATCATTACAGTAGCTCTTTATTATAGTAAGCAACTTGTGCGATAATAATGAAAACGATTACGTACTGTGCTTCGAGGGGATGTCCATGAAAAATTCAGAGCCATATTTTAAGCCACCGGTTCGTTATGCGTTATGGGGACTTTGCATCTTGGTGATCGTGGGCCTGTTAGGGTTTCGCGCACATCTGTTGCACGCGCAACAGGCCGAACCGGCCAAACAAACGCAAACCGCTGCTAAAAAATTACCGGCCAAAGCCACGGCAAGCGACGCCCAGATCCAGTCGCAGCTGATGGGTGGCTGGCAGAAGATCATCGCCCAAACCGACCTGCCGGTTTCCATCGCCGTCTATTCGAAACAATATGGCCTGACAGTCGCCTATAACAGCCAGCCCAAGGTCGCTCACACCACGGCCAGCATCGTCAAAGTCGCCATGCTGACGCAACTTTTGCATACACACCGGCAAGCTGGCGCGACGCTGACTAACTCGGAGGTCGGCAATGCGGAGCAGGCGATTCAAAACAGCGATAACGCCGCCGCCACGAACCTTTACCGCGCGATCGGCAGTGGGCGCGGGCTGACCAGTCTGTTTACCAACCTCAAGATGACCCAGTCACACGCGTATGCCAGCGGCTGGGTGGCGACGACCACCACGGCCAGCGACCAGCTACGCCTGCTCAACCAGATCTTTTACGCCGGCGATTACCTGTCGACCAAGTCGCAGGCCTACATTCAAGACTTGATGAGCAAGGTCGAGCCCGATCAGCAGTGGGGGATCTCCGCCGGCGCCAAGCAATATCAACTCAAAAACGGTTGGCGTCTCAACGGCGATAACACCTGGATCGTCAATTCGATCGGCCATCTAGGCTCCGGTGATAAGAGCTGCACGATCGCAATCTTGACCGATCACAACCAAAGCCTCAAATCCGGCCAGCAATTCGTGGCCAAGCTCGCCAAAGTCACTGGTGAAACGTTAATGTTGCAATAGGCTTATGTGGCTGCGGCCAGGGGTGGACGAAAGCGACTCCGGCAGGATCAATCCGTCGCTTTCGCCCACCCCCTAGATTCTACGTATTAGGATAGTTTGGTGTGACAGGGTTCGCGTTAATCAGTAACCAGAAATCTATCGTTGTGAATCACACATTATACGCCAGGTATAGTTGTGCTTGTCATTGTAGCCTCATATCGTGATTTTCATATTACTCAATTATCTACGTTTAACCGGATGTCAGTCCGGAAGGAGGAAGTGGGCTAGCGGCGCGGAGGCGGAAATGGCGGTATGCCGTGACAACGACAGCGCCTGTGAGACAGCTTTGCTGGCTTACCGGGGTTGTCGTCGGCAATTTTGGAGACGCAAAGCGGCTTCAAAATTAGTCGTAAGACTGCGAAGCAGGCTGAAGACGGCCGCATAGTATACCGCCATTTCCGCCGCAGCAGAGCTAGCTCACTTCCTCCTGGAGGACGACCAAGGCACTAACTTAATCCCAGACAGCAAAAGAGAGAGGACAAGTCGTCAGCGACTTATCCTCTCTCTTTGATTTATGCTTGCATGCGTTTTTGGACCCAGTTGCTCAGCCAGGTCAAAACGGTGATGATGATCAGGTAGATCAACGCGACCATGGTCCAGATCTTGAAACCTTCCATGTTGCGGGCGATGATGATCTTCCCGGTTTGGGTGAGTTCCAACAGGCCGATGACTGATAAGATCGACGTGTCTTTCAGCGTGATGATGAACTGGTTGACGAAGCTTGGCACCATGATGCGCAAGCCTTGTGGTAATACAACATGGCGCATGGCTTTGCCCCATGACAAGCCCAAGCTCCGGGCGGCTTCCATCTGCCCATCAGGCACGGCATCCATCCCCCCGCGGACAAAGGCGGCGGTGTAGGCCCCTTCGTTCAGCGTCAAGGTGACGATGCCGGCGATGAAGGCGGGGATCTTGGTACCGGTCAGGCTAGGGATCCCGGTGTAAACGAACAACGCGAGCACCAGCAGTGGCAGGCCACGGAAGATATAGATGTAAGTCGTGGCGACCCCGCGGGCGAATGGGTTAGGCATGACGCCAAGCAAGCCGATCAGTGTGCCCAGGATCGTCGCGCAGATGATCCCGACGACTGTCAACAGAATAGTTTCGCCGAGGCCGCCCATCAAGGTGTTCCAGTTTTCCTTGAGCAGACCGACGAAGCTGCGGTCGGTTTCTTGGGTCTTGGCGTTCTTCTTCTTCTGGGAAGCGACCGTGCCGTTGCCCAGATACTTGGCAACGATCTTGTCGTAAGTGCCATCGGCTTTGACCTTGGCGATCCCGTCGTTGAGCTTGGCCATCAAGCCATCGGTGCGGCCTTTGTTCAAGGCGATACCGTAATACTTGACGGTTTCAGGCTTGGCGACGATGTGCAGCTTCATGCCAGTGGCGATGGCGTATTGCAAGACCGGCTGGTCGTCGAAACATGCCACCGAGTTGCCGGTGATGACATCTTGGTACATGTTGTTGGAGTCGTCGAAGGTCACCGTGGTGAAGCCATACTTTTTCTTGATGGAGTTGGCGTAATCCGCCGCGGCGGTCCCGGTTTTGATGGCGACGCGCTTGCCGCGCAGATCCTTGAGGCTGTGAATATTGGCGCCTTTTTTGACAGCGGCGACTGGGCCAGTCGGGTAGTAAGGCTTGGACATATCGAATTTGACCTTACGTTCCGGCGTGATGGTCATGCCGGCGATGACACCGTCGATCTGTTTGGCCTCCAGCGCTTGGACCGCGGCGTTGAAGCCCACGGGTTTGACGTTGACCTTGAAGCCTTCTTCTTTGGCGATGGCGCGGATCAAGTCGATATCGATGCCGACATAAGTGTTGCTCTTATTGGCAAATTCAAAAGGTGCATAGCCCACATCAGTATAGAAGGTGTAGGTTTTCTCTGCGGCCTGAGAAGTGGTGCTTGGGGTGAACGCGAGGCCGAGTAGGACGGCAAAAGTGGCAATAATTGCGGCGAGTAACCCTGGTTTTTTCATAATAATCTCCAATCGTTTCCTCATAAACTCTTATAAGCATAATGATTCGTTAAGCCGTTGTCCATCACTGATGTCAGATTTATTGTCGTAAACAGTCGATAGGGCGCTTACACGAACAAAAAACGCGGCGTACTGTTACATCCGAACTGGGATGCAATGGTACGCCGCGTTTGACCGTCTTAGAACAACGATGCTGATTTCGAAGCGAGGTAGTCGTTTTCGACCTTCTGGTAAGCGCCTGGTTCGACGAGTTCCAAGGCGTTGCCGATGATGTCGGCGGCTTCTGCGTAGTTGTAATGCTGGTACAAGTCTTTAGCCTTAGTGGCCGCGTCATCGATTTCAGGATGTGAAGGTTTGTAGCGATTGGCGTATTGCAAGAGTTGCTCGCACATACCGGCAGAGTCGATGATTTTGAGGCTTTGGTCTTTGAGTTGATCGATGTCTTCGCCGAGCTGGATCAGTTGTTTGGCAATGGCGTCAAGATCGATCTTAATCTGGCTGAGGTCGTGGTTGAGTTGTTTGAGTTCCTTGCTGACAACGTTGAAAAAATCCAGATACGGCCGCGGCAGACCAGGGAGTTGATGCCGGGAAACTTCATATTTGACATCGCGCAGCGCCATTTCAAACCCATCTGCCGATTCAACGGCCTGTCGTTCGCGTTGTTGCAAGTCAGCCACGCTCGCGTTGATCTCTTGGTGGCGGGTTTCGATTGCCTTGAGGTCTTGACGAGATTGGGTGTAGTGGGCGAGGATCCCGGAGTAGATGGCGGTGTTGGCTTTGATCGCCTCTTGATCGGTAGCATATGTTTCTGCGATGGCGTCGAGTTGCTGTGCCAGCTTTTCAGCTTCAGCGTTTTCCCCATGGGTGAGGGTATAGCTTTGGTTGAGGTGGTCGAGTTCGAGTTGTAAGGTGTGATTTTGTTTTTGCGCGTGGGCAATGAACTGACGCAGGTCGCCAGTCTGGCTATCGACGCTATTCTTGGCCTTGAGCTCTTTTTCCATGGTGGCGTATAGCCCGTCGATCGCCGTGGCGGTGTTGGCGACATTGTCAGCGAGCTCGTCGACAGCCAGGTCGGTGATCTGTTGATGGGCGACTTTGACTTGGGTGCTGGCTTCATCGATGCCTGCCGGGACGTCTTGGGTGAAGACGTAATGTTCGGCCGCCAAAGTGTGATAGCCTTGCGTCAGTTCTTGAAGTTGGGCAGGGAACTCATTGACCACGGTGTTGACCAACTTGGGCAGGCGGCTGACCTGGTCTTTTAAGGTGCCAACACTGACAGCGAGATTTTCCAACTTGGCACTAGCGGCAGCGTGGTCACCGGAATCGGAGATCTCCGCCACTTCTTGGAGGCTGTTAGCTAGGGTGTCAAGCTCGTTTTCTAATTGTGGCAAGGCGCTGTCAAAGGCGTAGCTCTTGGCAAGGATCGTCTTGCGTGCTTCCTGGTAGTCGCCGCGCAGGGTTTTGAGTTGTTCCCGCGTGGTGGCTTCGCTGGCTTGCAAGTCGAGTAGGGCTTGCTTGATCGTCCCGACCTTAGCGTCTGCGGCGACGATCTGTTCTTGGATCTTTGCACGCGTCGCGTTGAACTTGACGAATTGGAACTGCTTGTTTTGCAGTTCTGCATCTAGCAGCGCCGTTTGTAAGCCGGCGAGCTCATTTTCTGTGACCTTTTGATAGTCGCGTTGTTGCTTGGTGAAGTGACGCAACGAATCGCCGGCCAAGCCAAGATTGGCGATGGACTTGATCAAGCCCTTCAATTCGCCGTTGTCGACTTTTTCAACTTCTTGGTCGAGCTGCTTCAACCGTGATGTATTGAAGCGTTGCAGACCCCATACCCCGATACCCAATAAGACGATGATGACAATTACAGTAATAATCCAAGTCATTCTTACACCTTCCGCACTCGAGACCGCATTGCATTTTGTCCGCGAGTTCACTATACTTCAGTAAGCTGGCGGGTACGGTTTCATTTCCTTATTCCTTAGTATCTCAGAAACGATGCAAACAAGGAAGACATTATAAGGAAAAAATGCCTATCTGACGCAGATTTGTAAAAAATGAGGTGCAAAATCATGACTACAGCTCCATTAGATCCACTTGTTGTTGCCCAACTTGACGCTTTGTTGAGCGACGAACCCAACCCGATCACCGTGATGAGCAATGCTTCAGCGGTCCTTAATGCCAGTTTGGTCGATGTCAACTGGTGCGGGTTCTACCTATTTTCTAAGCAAACCGGCACTCTCGACCTTGGGCCGTTCCAAGGACTGGTGGCGTGCACCCACATCAAACCGGGGGTAGGGGTTGTTGGCACGGCTTACGCCAACAACACGGCGATGATCGTCCCCAACGTCCACGACTTTGCCGGCCACATCGCCTGTGATGCCGCGTCGAACTCTGAAGTCGTTGTGCCGCTGGTTGTCGACGGAACGGTCGTGGGGATCTTGGACATCGATTCCCCGAGTCTGGATCGTTTCAGCCAGGCGGATCAAGACGTTTTGACCCAAGCCGCCCAGGCAATCGCGAAACACCTTGACGCCAAGGCCTTGGCTACGGTATACTAGCCTGCGAGTAATTTAATGCAGCAGTGAGCGGCATGGTCGGCTCCAGTTGCGCAACTAGTTTTGCTAGAGTGCGTAGTAACCACGGCTGCTAAGGCGAACCGCCTAGCGTGACTGTCCGTGTGCTGAGTTCACATTCATTAACTTACTCCAAACAAAATTTTTGGAGGAATTTCTATATGTCTCGTTATACTGGTCCTCGCTGGAAGCAATCTCGCCGTCTTGGCCTGAGCCTCTCCGGCACTGGTAAAGAATTAGCTCGTCGTCCTTACGCGCCTGGTGACCATGGTGCCAACAACCGTCGTAAGGTTTCTGAATACGGCCAACAACTTCGCGAAAAGCAGAAGCTTCGTTGGATGTACGGCATGAACGAACGCCAATTCCGTAACTTGTTCGTCCGCGCCGGCAAGATCACTGAAGGCACCCATGGTGAAAACTTCATGATCATGCTCGAAAGCCGTCTGGACAACCTGGTATTCCGCTTAGGTCTGGCTACCACCCGTCCTCAAGCTCGCCAGCTCGTTAACCATGGTCATATCCTGGTTGACGGCAAGCGCGTTGACATCCCTTCCTACGAAGTTCAACCTGGCCAAACCATCAGCCTTCGCGAACGTTCCCAAAACTTGGTTATTGTTAACGAAGCAATCGAAGCAACGGTTTCCCGTCCTGCTTACGTGACCTTCGATGACAACAAGAAGGAAGGCACCTACGTTCGTTTGCCACAACGTGACGAACTCGAACCAGAAGTCGACGAATCTCTTGTCGTTGAATACTACAACCAAATCTTGTAATTTTATTTATAATTTTATGGTTGAAGAAAGCCTGTGCCTCGTGCACAGGCTTTTTGTTTATCCAAATCGTGTGCATCAAAACCGGCTTGTCATCATCCAACTTCTTCTGGAAGAAATTAGATTGGTGATAAGCCGTTATTTGTATATTTTATTGGCGGGCAACCGGCTAATCGCGTTTTTGATATGCCAGCAGGCTGAGAGGCATGAAAATCAAGATGATGACGATCCCGCAACTGAGTGCGACCGTCGCATGCAGTCCCCATGTTCCGGTTTGCAGGAGCGCCCGGATCGCCGTGACCGTGTAGCTGACTGGATTGACGCGCACGATTGCCTGAATGAAGCCAGGCAGAGTCTTGATGGGCACAAAAGCGTTGGATAAGAAGGTCAGCACCAAGATGATCATCATCGATAGACTGCCGATCAGTTCTGCGTTCTTAACCAAAAGCCCAACTAAGGCGAAGATCCATGAAGTGGCCCAACCGATGAACAACGCCAAGAACAAGGCGGCCGCGAGTATTGGCAAGCCGACAGCGGGGCGCCAGCCCATCACAAAGGCCGTCATCAACGCCACGATGCCAGCCAGCAAAAGGCGGAAGACATCCCCCAGTAACTGACCCGCCAGCGGCACGATCGGGGCGATCGGCAAGGTCTTGAAGCGATCGAAAACACCGTTATTGATGTCTTCACGAAGTTGTTGTCCCGAACCAGTTGCGGCATTGAGGATACTTTGGACCAAGATCCCAGGGACCAAGATCGGTAGGTAGGCGTGCACACTGCCGGCAATCGCGCCGCCAAATAAGAACCCAAATAACAACGTGAAGATCACAGGCTCCATAATGACATCGCTAAAGTTATCCGGGTCGTGCAAGGTTTTCAACAGATTACGATGGGTCATCGTTATCACATTTGTCATGGTGTTCCTCCTTAATTTTTCCCAACTGTTAGCTTGAAAAAGACATCGTCCAATGATGGCGTTTCGATCGCAAACTGGCTGACGGGGATGCCAGCTTCTGCCAGCTGTGCCAGCACCTCTGCGGCTTTGGTCATACTGTTTGCGTCCAACGGCACGGTCAACGCGTGGTCGTTCACCTGAACGGCATGCTTTTGGGTTGCTTGGAGAATGGCCTGCGTTTTTTGGCGGGCTTTGGGTTCTGACACCTGGACACGCAGTCTTTTGCCCCCGACATGTTGGGCGAGCTCGTCTGGGGTACCGATCGCTTGCATCTCCCCGTGATCGATCAGCGCAATGCGATCGGCAAATTGGGCTGCTTCTTCCAAGTATTGGGTGGTGAGCAAAACGGTTGAGCCGGTTTTAACCAAGTCTTGGATCACGCGCCACATCTGGGTGCGCGTGCGTGGATCTAAACCGGTCGTGGGCTCGTCTAAAAATAAAATCGCAGGCTTGCCGACCAAGCTCACCGCGAGGTCTAAGCGCCGCCGCATCCCACCGGAGAAAGTCGCAAGCGTCTGATCGGCCGACGCCACCAGGTCGAAGGCTTGTAACAGCTTGCTTGCCCGGTTGCGGGCGGCTGTCAGCTTCAGTCCCGACAGCCGCCCAAAGATCATGAGATTCTCTCGGGCGGTCAGATCCTGATCAATCGCCGCTGTTTGCCCGGTCACACTGAATTGTTGTCTGGCCAAGCGAGCCTGTGTCTGCGTGTCAAAGCCATTCACCAGAATTTGACCTGCATCTGGGCGGCGTAACGTCGTCATCATTTTGATCAGCGTGGTCTTACCGGCACCGTTTGGCCCAAGAAGGCCAAAGATCTCGCCTTTTTTTACATTAAAGGAAACATCCTGAACGGCGATTTTATCGCCAAATCGTTTTGCAACATTGCTGACTTGAATCACGTTATTCTCCATATTGCCCTCCATCGTCATTTAATCAGGTCACCTGACTAAAATATAATAAGGTCCCCTGATTAATATGTCAAGTGCCCGCTTTTGAAATGCTGTATACTGAAGAAAACGACAGATGGGGTTGATGTGTAGTGGCAAACGAAGCCAAAGCAGAGCTGACGGCAGGGAAACTGGCGGAATATGAGCAGCTCAGTAAGATCTATGACGATATCGTTAAGCAGGCGCGCCCGCGCTTGACGGTTGAAGGCCAAGGCAAAATCTTGCTGGCGTTGGCCGAAGAAGACCATCAATCACAGCGTCAGTTGGCCACGCACTTGGCGATCTCGCCTCAGTCGATCAGCGAGTTTGTCAGCAAACTTGCAAAGCGTAAGTTGGTCGCCTTAACAAAATCGTCCAAAGATCGCCGTGTCAATCTCGTCAGCCTAACCGCTTTGGGACGTCAGGAAATCGCTTCTGCCGCCCAGGAGGTCCCACCATTTCTGCGCGCCCTCAGCGAACCCGAACAAGACCAGCTGTACGCCTTATTGACTAAAATCACCAACGCGATGTACGCCGACATTGACGCGGCCAATCCGACCTTAGGGGTCAAGTTTCATAAATTGTTTGCTGGCAGATACTTGAACCGGTTTAAGAAGTAGACATGACAGCAATTTCTAGGAATTGAGGATCGTGGTTTCTAAGGTCATATTTCGCAATTAGTCAGTTTTAATCCAAACGGATCCGTCAGGAATCGGGACTGCTAGACGTCGTGGATGTTGATCAAAAGCGACGGGGAGTAGATACGACAAGCGGACGAAAAAAGCCAACGCATCGAGATGACGTTGGCTGTAAATCATGCAGGCTAGCACCAACCGGCCTGTATTTTTTCTGACGTGGATCGAAACTGAAGTTGCGGGTCTTCCTTGATAGTTCGCGTTTGACTTAGTGGCGTTTGCGCCGTGCTTCTTTCATCATCGCGTTCATCTGCTTCTTGCTGCCAAACATGCGGTTGATCTTCGCGTTTTCGCGAGCCTTGCCGCGCAAGTTAGTGTTGTGCGCTTGCTCGGCCTTCAAACGCTGGTAGCTGGCTAAGCGGGCAGGGGCAAGTGTTCCGTCTGCCACGGCGGCCTGCACTGCACAACCGGGTTCGTGTTGGTGCGTGCAATCTCGGAACCGACAGTTTGCTGCCAGTGCTTGGATGTCGGTGAAGGTCGCGTCAACATCGGCGTCGAGCAGGCCTAATTCCCGCATCCCAGGCGTGTCGATTACCACGCTGCCGTTGGGTAAGGCGAGCAGCTGGCGCGCGGTGGTGGTGTGGCGGCCGTGAGCGTCGCTCAACCGTACCGCTTGGGTGGTCAGCGCGGCGCTTCCCAGCAAACGGTTGATCAGCGTCGATTTACCGACGCCTGAGGAGCCAAGAAACGCGTAGGTCAGCTGTGGTTGCATGAACGCCGTCAGCGTTTCGATGCCGTCTGGCTTGGTCGCGTCGCAGATGATGACCGGCGTGTCGCCACTGATGGCCGCAAGTGCCTGGCGTTGGGCGCTCAGTGTATTGGTTTGGTCGGCTTTGGTCAACACGATCGCCGGTTGCGCACCAGAAGCGGCGGCAACGGCGAGGTAGCGTTCTAAGCGCCGAAGGTTGAAGTTGGCATCTAGTGCCATGCACAAAAACAACCAGTCGACGTTGGCCGCGATGAGCTGGGCGTCTGAACGGCGACCAGCGGCTTTCCGCAAGAAAACCGTGGCGCGTTCGTTGACGCGTTCGATCGTCGCGGCATCTGTCGCGTTTGTAGGTAGGCGCACCTGCACCCAATCCCCGACGGTGGGGAAGTCTTCCGCCCCTAAGGCAAAATTGGCCAGGCGGCCAGCGACTTGCGCCTGGAATTGGCCGAGTTCGCAAACAATGGTGTACTGCTGGTGGCTGGCGCTGATCACGCGCGCAAGCGTTAATCCGGTGGTGACGTGCTGTTGTTGGGTGCGACCATAATCGTTAAAATTCAAGAGATTGTCCTCCATAGCGGGAGAACTAGCTGAGGTAGTCCTCCAGTGACGTGACAACCCCTGATACAATGCTCAACATAAACAGTCTTCCTTTCTTGTAATGATGTCATTATAGCAGATCGGGTTGTGCCGGAGAATAGTAGCCATAGATGATATTCTTCTTAAAATTACAACCACTTCTCACTTGTTTAATATTTTCTTATCATGTATGCTTTTGCTATACGCTCATGGATGCACATGTGCGCAAATCATTCCTTTGGAGGAGGATGATCATGAAAAAATGCCCTCAATGTGGCCAGATGCAAGACGATGCGGTTAAATTCTGTGTTAATTGTGGCTACAAGTTTGAAGAAAACATAGCAGCTTCAGCGCCTGCGCCTAATGCGACTGTGGAACCGACACCGCGCCGGCGACGCAACCAGGTGCTCGGACGCAAGCTGACACCCAGCCTCAGGCGACTGGTACCCAGCAGACGCCTCCAACACCGCCGACAGGTGCCCAGACGCCACCGCCTGTACCAAACGAAACCATCCAAAAGGCCAAGCATGCCAGCCGCAACTACTGGGGCTGGTTGGTTCGGTCGCTGGCGCATCCAAGCGATGACGAGATCGGTGGCAATAAGTTCTTTGGTTTGGCATCGCTGGTCTTGATTTCATTGTTCAACACGCTTGCCTTAGTCAAGCCGTTGGCGAATGCCACTGGCGCTGCGAGCGGGGCAGTGTCGCAAGCCGAAAGTGGCATCAATAACATCTTTGGAACGAATTCGACCGCCGCTTCCAGCTATGCCTCCCAAACGGCAGGCTCGGTCGTTTTTGGTACAGGGTTGCGGTTGATTCTGCTATTCATCGTTATTCACATCGTGATCTTCTCGTGTGCTTATCTTGCCCAGCGGGTGGTTGCGTCACAGAAGTTTGGTTATCTTGACGCAATGACCGAGTTCGGGCGTTACCTCGCACTACCGGTATTTTTCAGCGCCGTGTCTGCAGTGATCGGGTTTCTCGGGGGAATCTACACCGTGGGGCTGACGATGTTATTGATGATGTTGAGTTTCGGTATGGAAAACATTGCCTTTTATCAGATCGCATTGTCTCATGGGAAGAAAAAAGGCGGCCTCGACAGCCAATATAGCATCTTGTTTGTCTCGATTCTGATGGGCATCTGCGTCTTGTTGGTCCTGACGATCTTTGGCGGCTCGATCATGTCGATGCTCGGTAATATTTTCTAAATCTGTGAAAGGTCAAGTCAGTCGACTTGACTTTTTTGTTGTCTGGCAACATCAGGTGGTGAGTGTCGGGTGTGGGCAAAAGCGGTTGATGTAATCCGAAAAATCAGATTTTCTGCGTCATCATTGGCGGGTTGCGTTTGGATTGTGTGTTCATGTTTCTAATGACTATGTTGATTAGGGCCCTTTAAATAGATAAGACTGGTTTGGATGTCAGCTCGGGAGGAGGAAGTGGACTAGCGGCTTCAAAATTAGTCGTCAGGCTGCAAAATTAGCTGAAGACGGAGTCATTTAGAGCTAGACCGCTTCCTTCTGGAGGGCAGCTGTTACACCGACATTGCCAGCCAGCGAGTCATCAGGGAGTTGGCGATGACGGTTCACTTTCCTAGCGCAATTTGATATAATGGTGCGCAGTGCAACTTACTAATCGGAAGGAAATGTGATGGCATGATCTATTTTGATAATTCGGCCACGACCAAGGCGCTGCCGACGGTGTTGGATACGTATCGCAAAGTTTCAGAAGAGTTTGCTGGCAATCCCAGCTCGTTACATGCGTTAGGCGATCACGCCTATCAGATGTTGGAAGGGGCGCGTAAACAGATTGCTGACCTGATCCAAGCCAAGCCAGAAGAGATCTTCTTCACCTCTGGCGGGACTGAAGGCGATAACTGGGTGGTCAAGGGGACCGCAATCGAAAAGCGGCCGTTTGGCAAACATCTGATTACGACAGATGTCGAACACCCAGCGATCATCAATTCAATGAAGCAACTGGAAAGTCTGGGTTTTGACGTGACTTATCTGCCGGTCGATCACCGTGGCTTCATCAACCCCGACGACTTACGCCAGGCGTTACGCGATGACACGATTTTGGTATCGGTCATGGCGGTCAACAACGAGATCGGCGCTAAGCAGCCGATCGATGAGGTCGCCGAGATCCTCAAAGACTATCCCAACGTTCATTTCCATGTCGATGCCGTGCAGGCGATCGGCAAAGGCCTGATGAAGTCGCTGCGGAATCCGCGAGTGGATTTCATCACGTTCTCCGGCCACAAGTTCCATGCGCCTCGTGGTACAGGTTTCATCTACGCCAAAAGCGGCAAGCACATCGCGCCGTTGTTGACCGGTGGCGGCCAAGAGCGCAACTTGCGCTCCGGTACTGAAAACACCCCCGCAATCGCCGCGATGGCCAAGGCTTTGCGGATTTTGTTGACCGATGAAGACAAGAAGGTCGCCAAGCAGGCCGCCATTCGCCAGCGGATCGCGGAACACGTCCAACAAAAAGCCAACGTCCATTTGTTCTCCCAGCTGACGCCTGACTTTGCCCCGCACATCTTGTGTTTTGCCATTCGTGGCGTCCGCGGAGAAACCATCGTGCACGCGTTTGAACAGCACGAGATCTATATCTCCACGACTAGTGCATGTAGCAGCAAGAAAGGGACGGAATCCAGCACATTGGCGGCAATGCATGCCGATCCGCACTTGGCAACCAGCGCTATTCGCGTCAGTTTGGATGAGTACAACACATTAGAAGAAGCAGATCAATTCAACGCCGCTTTTGACGAGATCTATGCCAAATTTGGCAAGCTGATGCCAATGGCAGACTAATTCAGACACAGAGAGGAAACTATGCAATATTCTATGATCATGGTGCGCTACGGGGAATTGTCCACCAAGGGCAAAAATCGCAGTGCTTTCATCGGCCGCTTGAACGGCAACATCACCAAGGCCTTGCATGAATATCCAGGCCTGACGATCCGCCCAAAACGTGACCGACTCCACATCGAACTCAACGGCGAAGATTCAGATGGCGTGATGCGCCGTTTGTCGCAAGTCTTTGGGATCCAGAGCTTCTCGCCATCGGTGGCTGTTGCCAAAGACATGACTCAGGTTCATCAAAAAGTGCTCGAGTTGATGGCCGAAACGGCACCTCAAGGCGCAACGTACAAAGTCGCCACCAAGCGGAGCGACCACACCTTCGAGCTGGATACTAACGGCATGAACCTTAACATCGGGGACTTGTTGGCAGACGAACGCCCGGATCTCAAGGTGCAGATGAAGCATCCTGAGATCACGTTACGTGTCGAAGTCCGGCGCGAAGCGATCTATCTGTCGACCACCACGATCCAAGGCGCCGGTGGCTTGCCAGTCGGCACCACCGGCAAAGGGGTGTTGATGCTTTCCGGCGGGATCGATTCACCGGTCGCCGGGTACCTGGCCTTGAAGCGTGGCGTCGACATCGAGATGGTGCACTTTTTCAGTCCGCCATACACCAGCGACAACGCCTTGGCCAAGGCCAAGCAACTGACCGCAAAGCTGACGCCTTATGTTGGTAGCATCAAGTTCATTCAGGTGCCGTTCACCGAGATCCAAGAAACCGTTAAAGCCGGCGTGCCGGAAGGGTACTTGATGACGATTCAGCGGCGCTTCATGCTGCGGCTGGCGGACATGATTGCCCACCGACGCAACGCCTTGGCAATCTTTAACGGCGAATCGGTCGGCCAAGTGGCCAGCCAAACGCTGGAGTCGATGGTTGCCATTAATGATGTCACGACGATGCCGATCATCCGCCCAGTCGCAACGATGGATAAAAACGAGATCATCAAGGTTGCCGAAGACATCGGCACTTATGACCTGTCGATCATGCCTTTCGAAGACTGTTGTACGATTTTCGCACCGCCACGCCCGAAGACCAAGCCGAGCTTGGAGAAATCCCGCTATTACGAGGAAAAGCTCGACGTCGACGGCTTGCTGGAGCGCGCCATGGCTGGCATCAAGATCACCGATATCCGCAGCTCTGATGAATTCATGAACCAAGAGCAAGACGTCATCTCAGAACTGCTATAATGCAAAATTAAATTGCATACAATTATTACGCATATAAACCGAATATAATGTATAATTAGGCTGATACGTGAATAATTATCCTATAACGATTCAAAATCCCCGAATTATCGGGGATTTTTTATTATTTATGATATATTCTAATACTATTCTTATTGTTATCATCCAGAACCTCTCGTATACTAAATACGTAAGAACATATCAGATAACGACTTGAAAGCGAGGATCACCCTTTAATGAAGAAGATTGTCACAGGTTTACTAGTTAGCGCCACTGTATTGGGATTTGCTTTGACCACCACCAGTAATGTGCATGCCGCCGAGAAGACGGATGCCAGTAACAATGCGACATTGCAAGTTGACGCCGGCACCTTGAGCATGACTGCTCCGGCTTCTCAAAAATTTGGGTCCACTTCGGTCGAAACCGTTTATAACGATGGCTTTAGCAAGACCGTTGCTGACGGCACCGGTACGACGATCAGTGATTTCTTAGGAGATAACGCTGATCAGCAGGTCACGGTTATGTCCAAAGATGGCTGGAGCGACAAGAACATGAATGCCGATAGGGCTTCGACATTGACCATCACGCCGTCCACTCAAGACAAGGCAACGGTCAAGCAGGTTACCGTCACCAATCAACCAGCAAGCATCGCCACGGTCAACGCCGGCAAGACAGCCATCGCGCTTGAATATGAACTCAAAATTGCCCAAGGTACGGGTATCACGGCTTCAACCGAGACTGAGCCAACTACCAACACGCTGACTTGGAGCGTGGGCAATGTCCCTGATGGGGATCCTGAGTAAAAATAGAGGTAGATAATGATTCGCATGAATCGCGTGAAGCAGCTCTTAATGGCGCTGCTTTTTGTGTTATTAATCGCCGCGCCCAAGCCGGTGCAGGCAGCAGACGAAGCGGGCCTCGGGGTCACCCCGATCCCATCCAGCCAACAGCGAGATAAAGGAGTCAGTTATTTTGATCTGTTGTTGAAGGCCGGCCAAACTTCGCAGTTGCAGGTGAAGCTGACCAATCCGACGACCAAGCCGATCAAGGTCAACGTGCACCGCACGACGGCCACGACCAGTGACACCGGCATCATTGACTATACTGGTGGGGCTAATCAGCCCGACAAGACGTTGCCGGTGGCGATCGGTAAGTTGATGACAGGCGCTAACAGCGTGACGGTGCCGGCTAAGGGCACGACGACCTATGTCACGACGTTGAAGATGCCTAGTCAGCCGCTTAGTGGCGTGCTCGTCGGCGGGCTGGTGTTTGCGCCAGCTAACCAGACCAAAAAGACCGACAAGATGGGCGTCGTCAACCAGTATCAGTATTCGGTCGCGGTGTTGGCGCGCAACAGCAACACCATTTTGCCTTCGAAGCTGAGTGTTGGCGCGGTGCGTGCCGCGCGGATCGCTCATGTCAACCAGATCAGCGTGACGGTGCGCAATCAAACGGCGGCGTTTGCCAACCATATTGAAGCAATCTCAACCATCACCAATCCTGATGGCAAGACGTCGACGTTGCGACTCGCAGATGCCCAGATGGCGCCTAATTCCCAACTCCATCAGGTCAAGGCCTTAGGCACCAACGTCAAAGCCGGGACCTATCGGGTGAAGACAACGGTGTATTGGGACAAGGCGACAGCCGGACAGTATGCAGACGGGCATGGCAATCATTATCGCAATCGGACCGTCACAACGAAGCCGGTGCAGGTCACCGCGGCCAAGGCCAAGACCTTCAACCATGCGGCCAAACAAGCCCGCGGGGGGATGCCTATGCGCTACAAGTGGGCGATCGCCATCGCCATCGTTGTGGTGTTGCTCTTGATTGCGACGATCATTTTCTTCTGGCGCAAGAAGCAAAAAGCGGCCCAACACGCCGCCGCGTTAGAAGAAGAGCTCAAGCAACTCAAACAAAAGTGATTTTCAAGGAGGTCCACAATGAATCGTTTGCGCCAGGTCGTTTCAATGTTACTGATGACGCTAGCGACGATTTTCGTTGTGGGCTTTTTGTCTGCTAAGCAACCTGTCGCCGCGGCAACTTATCCCAACCAGACGCTGGTGGGGGACTTGCAGCTGCCAGAAGCCGTGGTGAAGGTGATGGTTGCCAATAGCCTCGACGCCAACGGGCAGACCCCAAATGTGGCAGCCAATGCCGTAACGGTCGCCGACATCCAGCAGTGGCAGACGGTGTCGTTGGCGGAGCGTACCCAAAACGCTGACGGTAGCTACTCGTCGCAAACCAGCGACACGGTGGCCAAATGGGTGGGAAGCCTCAAAACCACAAACACCGATACTGTCGAGACCGGCGACATGTTACTGGCACAAGATATGGGTGATGGCAGTTATCCGGCCGCTGGGTTACTCGATGGCAGCAAGACGGTTCAAGTTGCTTATAACCGCAAGCAGACGTATACCATCGCGAATCTACCGGTATACAACGTGTTGATGGCGGTGTTGATGAGCGCGACTAACGCCAAGACGATCGATTTGACCGGGCTGGTTTCACAAGTTGCCACTGCTTCAACCCGAGTGAAAATGCTGGCGCTTTTTCAAACAAAGGTCATGACGAATCTCAAAGAGCTCGACCTCGGCTACAACCTGTTTGGGCCGGGCCTTTCGGGTAGTACATGGGCGTATTGGACGTTCCGCTCGCAGACACTGAATTCGAGTTCTGTGACGACATGGGACTTGTCTTATGAACAACTGACCAGCCTCGATTCCGATCTGCTCAGCATGATCGGGAATCAGACCCGTGATGTGAATCTCGCTTCCAATGTTTTGGAGACGATCGCCTACAATAACGGCGGCTATCTCGACACCGGCGGGAACATTGATCTGGGTAATAACAGCGACATCGATCCCAATGACAGCACCACGCTTTACGTGCTGACGACGATCGTTTCAACGGGCGGGAATACGACCTTGCCAGACGCGGTGGCCAATGATGTCGTCGCCAAGTCTTTGGGGAGTTATCCGCGTATCTCAAGCCAAGGGATCGATGCTTTGGCGCCACAGTTGACGACCAACACACTGAAGGCGATTGCGAGCTCGACTGACGCCAAGACGTTTTTGGCGGATGTCGATCCCAGCAAGTTGCTAGCGAGCTCTGTGCAGGGGTTGAGTGACGCGGATTATCAGAAACTTTATGATCATCTGGATACCGATGACCAATCAGTATTGGCGTCCAAACGTACCGGCGGTAGCAACACGGGTGGGGGAACTACCGACCAAACTGGGCGACTCGCGGCCAGTGGGAACTGGCTCTTCGCCAACTACACGATCGGTCAAAGTGACCCGGTCAAAGGGACCGGAGCGACGCCAGTGCATGTTAGCGGGAGTTTGCCACCAAATCAGCAACTAACCGTGTCGATGTCGACTTGGTCGAACGGCAACGATGCCATCAGCCCGTCGTTGAGCCTGCCGGCAGGCGACAACGGCTGGCAGGCGGTGAACCTGGACGTCGGCTCCCCCGAAGTCGTGTTGACCAACCCTAACCACTCAATGTTGACCTTCGAGCAGACGCTGCAGTCACCACTGTTAACAGTGCCAGATGAGCAGCTTGTGGGGTTGCAGGCCGACAGCAGCTACACCGGAGCGCTGACCTGAACAATTCAAAACACGCCGGGCAACGACTACATGATGCGGTAGTGGCATTGCGTCTTTACCATCCAATGACAGGATGGCAGAGACGCTTTTTTGTTGCGCGAAGGTATCAGATCATTCACCGAGTAAATATTTATGACGCAATTTATCATCATTTGGGAAACCGGTTTGCACCTGCGCCAGGACAGGGCTGACGGTAAAAATGCAAACGCGGTCAATCGCTCAAGAATGCAGGTGTAAGCGATTTTATGTTTGTATTTTCACAAGACGCGTGCTAGACTTGTATGTGAATCAATGCACACAGTTTGTGGAGGTGGGAATATGCTTGAGCGGCGAACGAAAGTTTCCAAGGCGACGATCCGTCGCATTCCGCTGTATTATCGAGCGGCTCAGCAAATGCAAGAACAAGGCATCAGGCGCGTGCGTTCCGACCGGTTGGCGGAGATGATCCATATCCCTTCGGCCACGATTCGGCGAGACTTTTCGAGCTTCGGTGAACTCGGTAAGAGTGGGTATGGCTACAGCGTCGCCACCCTGGTCGAAGAATTCGGGCAGCTGTTGCAAGTCCAATCACCTGAAGACATCGTGCTGATCGGTGTCGGTGGCTTGGGCGCGGCGTTGGTCGAAAATAATTTCCGGCGCAATCCCGACTTGAACATCGTGATCGCCTTTGACGAAGATCCCGCTAAGGTCAACACCGAGATTGCCGGCGTGCCGGTGTACCCGTTCGCTGAATTGACACAGCACTTGCCGCATGGCATCCACACCGCCATCGTCGCCGTGCCGAGCAGCTCCCAAAAACAGGTCGTGCCGGTGCTGGAAGACGCCGGCATCACGGCGATCTTGACCTTCGCGCCGCAGCCGGTCGCGTGCCGGCCGACCACGACGATTCGCTACATCGACTTGACGTCTGAACTACAAAGCCTGTTGTATGTCGCCCATGAGAAACAAAAGTCGTAGGCACCAAAAGCCTCTGGCTGATTACCCGATACGGGTATCAGCCAGAGGCTTTTTTGTTGTCAGCTGTTGAGGCTTGCATAATATTGTGAAGGGGAAGCGCCGGTGTAGCGCTTGAACGCCGTTGAAAAATGATGGCTGGAGCTGAAGCCCAACTGGTTGGCAATCTGGGTATAGGTCAGCTCGTGTTGGGCGACCAAGGTGATTGCCTGTTGAAGCCGGAGTTGATCGAAATATTTAATGACGCTGACGCCGGTGACTTGTTTAAATTGTTTTTTCAGGTTGGCTTCACCGATCAAAAACTCGTTGGCTAATCCTGAAATCGTCAGGCGCGCGCCGAGGTGGGTGTGCATGTAGGCGATGATCTGATTGACGAGCAGTTGCTTGTAGCCGTTGCCATGCGTGCGGGCTTCTGCCAGTTGTGGGCGCAGCGGTTTGACGGTGGCAGGGGAGGTCTTAGGCAGCAATGCTGCGGGTAGCTGACGCAGTACCAGTTGGTCGGCGAGTTGCAACAATAACCGGGTCAGATCCGCGTACAGCTGCGAACACGCGATCATGAACGCCTGGCCGATGATCTGATCGAAAGCTTGATTCGGTTTGCGTTGGCGTAGGTCGATGATCGTGGCTAAAGTCTGGCGGATCGCCATTGGCAGGTGGGTGTCATGCACCAACATGACGTGGCCGAGAATGTCTGTCAGTTGCGCACCTGTTGCTTGAAAAATCACGGTTAACACCTGCGTCTCTGGCACGGAAGCCGCCACCGCCACCGATTCGTGGCAAGGCAAGACGATCAGCTCACCGGGGTTCAGATTGATGCGCGTGGTCGTGTCGATCAACAGCTGACCTTGGTGGACAAACAGCAACAACAACGCATCGCTGTGTTGATAATCATGCAATGTGTTCAGCGAATAGGTTGTATCGTTGGCCTTGAGCACGCTGGTCAACTGAAGATAGTTAAAATTAACGATCCCGCTCATGGTGACCCTTCCTTAGTTAAGTATTCGATACAGGACGTCACATAAATTAAACATACCGCCGTATTTATCATAAAGTGTACAACAATGTCTCATAATTTGTAAAACACGTGAGATAGTGAGCGGCTATGATAACAATGTACAAAACGAGAAAACGATTTCAAAGTTAGGGGGCTGATTCATGGCCAAGGCAATACCCACAACCACAAATAGCACAGAAGCAACCTGGACGCTGGTGCGTGCCAAGCTGACCCGTTTGCGGGAACGCTTAGGTGATGGCATCCCATACATCGCAACTAATCACCGCTACACCGATGTCGGCGACGACCACCTGGATTGGTGGACGAACGGGTTTTGGATCGGGATGCTATGGCAACTCTACGGTGCCGATCATGACCTCGCCGTTGCCAAGCAGGCGACAGCGCTTGAAGCCCGGTTGGATCCGTTGCTTCAAGATTTCACAAGCTTAGATCACGATGTCGGGTTCATGTGGCTGAACGCTTCAGTTAGCGGCTATAGGCTGTGCGGAGATCAACAGGCACGTCAGCGCGGGTTGAAGGCAGCGCTGGTTTTGGCCGGCCGTTACAATCCTGTGGGGTGCTTCATCAAAGCGTGGAACGGCGCCGATCAACAAGGCCAGCTGATCATCGATTGTTTGATGAACCTGCCGCTATTGCACTGGGCGTCTCAAGAAACTGGCGATCCGCGCTTTGATCAGATCGCTCAGGCACACGCGCAAACTGCGCTTTCGACCTTGTTTCGTTCAGACGGCTCTGTGGCCCACATCGCGGTGATGGATCCGCAAAGCGGCGAGTTTCTCAAAACGCTTGGCGGGCAAGGCTATGCCCAAGGCTCGTCTTGGAGCCGCGGCCAGGCCTGGGGAATCTACGGCATGGCGTTGGCGTATCGCGACTATGGCCAGCCTGAATTCCTCGATGCGGCCAAACGCGTCGCCCAATATTTTATCAGCAACGTTGCGTTAAGCGGCTGGGTGTCGTTGATCGACTTCCGCGCCCCGGCCGAACCGAGGTATTGGGATACTTCCGCTACGGCGATCGCGGTGTGCGGGCTGTTGGCGCTGGCTGACCAGTTGCCGGCCACCGAAGCTTCAGGGTACCGCCAGGCCGCAGTCAAAATGTTTGACGCGCTGACTACGCGCTTTGCCGATCTTGACGCCGAGCACGATGAACTGCTCACTAAAGCGTCTGCCAAATATCACCGCGCAAGCGACCGCGAAGTGCCGATCATCTACGGGGATGCGTTTTACCTCGAGGCGCTGTTGCGATTGCGTCACAAGGCCAGTCAAATTTATTGAAGGAGCACAACATGTTAACACTTGAATCAAAGGCCGATTACCTTGACTTATTCAAAGAAATTAACACCCCATTGCGGCAGCATTATGTGGGCCGTTCGCGCATCTTTTTTGGCGCCACCGGCGTCGGCTACGGGGATAAGGCCGCGGGAATGGAAGGGTTCGCCCGGATGATGTGGGGAGCCGGCCCGGCGTACACGCAGCTGTCAGCCGCTTGGCAGGCCGAAATCCGCGCCGGCATTCTCGCCGGGACCGATCCCAAAGCCCCTGATTATTGGGGTGATCTGCACGACCGCGACCAGCGGATGGTCGAGATGCCGGCGATCGCCTTAGCGCTGCTACATTGCGACGCGGCGTTGTGGCACCAGTATTCAGCCGCTGAGCAGACCCAGATCTCGACTTGGTTGCAACAGATCTTCGCCCATCAATGTGCAGACGGCAACTGGCAGTTTTTCAAAGTGTTGGTTTATAGCGTCTTGCGGCGGTTAGGGCTCACAGTCGACGACCACGACGCCAAGCAAGCCTTGGCCAAAATCGAGCGCTGCTATCGCCAAGACGGCTGGTATCAAGATTCGTCGCGCGGTCGCGAGGATTATTACACGCCGTTTGCCTTCGAGTATTACGGGATCTTGTATAGCGTCTTGAATCCGCAAGAACCCCGCAGCGAAGTTTTCCGCCAGCGTGCCCGAGCGTTTGCCAAGCAGTTCATTCACTTCTTTGCCACTGACGGCGCCAACGTGCCGTTTGGGCGGAGCCTGACCTATCGCTATGCGGCCGTGGCGTTTTGGGTGGCTTGTGTCTACGGTGACATCTTGCCGGAGAAAACCGCGGAACTCAAAGGTCTGATCAATCGCAATCTGCGGTGGTGGTTCAACAAGCCGATCCGCGATCATGGCTTGTTGACGCTGGGCTATGGCTATCCGCAGCTGTTGATGACGGAGCCTTATAACAGCCCGACGTCGCCTTATTGGGCGAACAAGGTGTTCTTGTTGCTGGCGTTGCCGGCCGACCATGCCTTTTTCCACACCAAAGCAGCGCCATTGCCACAGGTACGGCCCACGGCGTTGCTGGCAAGCCCGCATTTGCTGGCACAACACGACAACGGCCACACTGTCTTGCTTAATGCCGGCCAACCTGGGCCTAATTACCACGCGCTGACCAACCAGAAATATTTCAAATTTGCTTATTCTAGCGCGTTTGGTTTTTCAGTGCCACGAGAAAATGAACTCAAAGAAGAGGCTGTGATGGACTCGATGCTCGGACTGACCCCGATCACGACGACGATGACCGCCAGCCGTGGCGGCAAGCAGATCGTCGAGCCAGGCAACTTCATGGCGCGCAACAACGTGTTTGATGTCGCCCAAGACGATACGTTTGTCGCATCGAGCTGGCAGCCGACCGGCCAGGCAACGGTGCGGACGTGGCTGGTGCCGATTGCCGGGTGGCAGGTCCGGATCCATCACCTGCAACTCGATGCCGAGTTTGCCGCTTACGAAACCGGCTTTGCTGTTGCCGATGATCCCGATGCCCCTGGCCGCTATGAAAAAGGTGAACCAGGCAGCACGTTTGTCGGGGCCGCCGGCTTCACCGGCATCGTCGACCTGACGCCAGGCGTGCATGCCCGTCCAGACGCCACTATCACCGGGTTTCCAAACACGAACCTGATGACGCCGCAGGTCGTGGCGTTGCCAGGACGGCAGGCGGCTTTGGCTGCTGGGTCGCACTGGTTAGTCACAGGTGTTTATGCGCATCCAGATGCTGACTATGGCGTCTCGCGTTGGGCCAACCAGCCTGTGGTGACGTTAGCAGGCGGGGTCGCGACCATCAGCTGTGGGGAGCAGACGGTCACGGTGCCATTAACATAAAAGGAGGAGAATATTATGGCAGAAACACAACATATCAACAACGACGCCAAGCCGCAACCGGTGCAGGCCATCAATGCCAAGATCAAAGATGAAGATCAGCCGAAGTTGCCCGTCGCGTTTTCCATCGCGATGTTCATGTCGCCGGCGGTTTGGATCGGGCCGGTGGCCTCGAGCCGCTCGACGTTGTTACCGCAATTATTTAGTCAAATTGACAGCGCACACAAGGTCTGGGCGGTTGGCATCTTAGCCACCGTCGCCAGCCTGACCGGGGCGATCTCGAACCTGGTCTTCGGGGCGTTATCCGATGTCACGCGGTCGCGGTTTGGCGCCCGTAAGCCTTACATCGTGCTCGGGGCCATCATCACGGCGCTGTCGTTGGTCTTAATCGCCAATATCAACTCTATTCCGGCAATCATCGCGTTGTGGGTCATCACGACCAGCGGTGAAAACGCGGTCGCCGCGGCGATCTACGCGCAACTGTCGGACCGGATCGCGCCGCGTTGGCGTGGGACGGTGTCGACGTTTTATGGCGTAGGCGGCACGATCGTTCCGCAGCTTTTTGCCATTATTGCCGCGCAGTTCTTAGGAAACGTCCGCTTCGGGTTGTACGTGATGGCGGGCATCACGCTGGTCATGATGATCATCCACGTGCTGTTATCGCGGGAACAATCGAACTTGAATGAAGTCGCACCTGTCAAAATGAACAAGGAAACTGCGGCCAAACACTTCACGCTACCAACCAAAGGCGCGCGCGATTATTACCTCGCCTTGTTTGGTAAGTTATTCATGGTCTTGGGCCACACGATCATCACGACTTACTTGCTGTATATCTTCACCGATTACATGGGCATGAACAACAAGTCTGCCGGGGCGTCGATTTCGATCTTCAGCTCGATCATGCTGTTTATTGGTTTGATCTTTGCCTTGGTTTCTGGGATCTTGGCAGATAAGTTGAAGCGGGTCAAGTTACCAGTTGCGATCGCGACGTACTTACTTGGGATCGCGGCACTGTTCCCATTGCTTGATGCCCATCCTTGGACGATGTATGTTTACGGTGTCATCGCGGCGATGGGTACCGGGATCTATAACTCGGTTGACGGCGCGTTGAACCTCGATGTTTTGCCAAGTGCCGAAACTGCCGGCAAAGACCTTGGGTTGATCAACATTGGGATCACCGGTGCGCAAATGCTAGGTGCTTTGGTGGCGTCTGTGATCGTCACCAACTTGGGTTATCACTGGATCTTCGTATTCTCAGTTGTGATGGAAGTCATTGGTGGGTTCCTGATCACGGCGATCAAGAAGGTGAAATAAAATGGCTAAAGATAAAATTTTGCTAGATCCCAACGCGTTTGCGCTGGCGGTCGTTGCCGAGTCGAGTTTGACAGGCGACAGCGAGCGGGCGATCAATAAGCTCGGGTTGAAGCGCTACTTGGGGGCCTATCTGCTCGCCGAGGACTTTAACCATCTGGAAGACAAGAACTTCAATGGCTTCACCAAAGAAGAACGCGAAACGTTGTTGGCGGAGTTGAAGCCGTTTGATTACAATCAGTTAGGATAAGCTCAATGACAGTGCGCCAACTCGGCGGACTGTTTTTTGTGGTTCTGGTACAATGGCGGTGAGGTGAGCAGAATGGATGAACAATGGCTGACAAAGCGGCTGCAGGCGACTGATCGCAAGATTCGTGTCGAACTGCAGCGCCTGCAAGGGGCCACGCCGTATATTCCCTACGACGGGCGGTACGGGGATGTGGTCGAAGAGCGCGGTAGTGACTGGTGGACCAACGGCTTTTGGGCAGGGATCTTGTGGCAGTTGTATCACGTCGACCACCACACGCCTTATAAGCAAGCCGCGATCTTGCAGGAGCACCGCTTGGACAAAGCTTTGGCACATTTTGGCGACATCCATCATGACGTCGGGTTCATGTGGCTGCTCTCTGCCGTTGCGCACTACCGCGTCGATCAAGATCAGCAGGCACGACGGACGGGGTTGCATGCGGCGACGCTGTTGGCCGGGCGCTTCAATCTCGCCGGTGGGTATCTGGTGGCGTGGAACGATCACCATCCCGGCTGGCTGATCGTCGATTCGATGATGAACATCCAACTCCTGTATTGGGCCAGTCAGCAAACCGCCGACCCGCGGTTTGCGCAGATCGCCACACGGCACGCAGACACGGTGTTGAAGACGTTGGTGCGTGACGACGGGTCTGTCGGCCACATCGCCAGCTTCGATCCAGATTCTGGTGCGTTCATCGAGATGCTTGGCGGCCAAGGCTTCGACGCAGATTCTGCTTGGAGCCGAGGCAATGCCTGGGCGGTGTATGGGTTTGCCAAGACGTTTGCCCATACTCACGCGCCGCGCTTCTTGACGGCGGCGTGTCAAGCCGCGGACTACTTTGTCGCGCATGCCCAAGAGACCCAGTGGCTGCCGCTGGTGGATTTTGCCGCACCAAAGGGCTTGGCGATCCACGACAGCAGTGCCGGCTTGATCGCCGTGTGCGGACTGTTGGAACTGGTCGAGCTGGTGGCTGACCCCGAACAACGTCAGCGCTATCAACACGCGGCAGAAGCGATGCTTGTGGCGATCGATACGCGTTATGCAGACTGGGACCAAACCGAAGACGGCATCATTGGTGGCGGTACTGAAGCCTATCATCGACCGGCGACTTACGAGGTGCCGCTGATCTATTCGGACTACTTTTATATTGAAGCGCTCCTGCGGCTGCAACACCGGGCACTGCCGGTGTGGGCGTAAGTTTTTTCACCCATTGACGGCGCGGCATGGGTTAGCTTATAATGCGGGTAATGCGTTGAACAAGAGGGTCGACTCTTGAGATTTCCAGCGACGAGGCGTTTGGTGCAAGCCTCGAATCTCGGTGTTGACTGTAGCTTGCGAGCTGCCAGCCTGAAGCAGTAGGGCCGGCCGGGTTCTCCCGTTATCTGGTCTTAAGTGGAGGCGTTCGCCTCAATTTAGGTGGTACCGCGAGTTTGCTCGTCCTAATTCAATTAGGGCGAGCTTTTTTTGTTCAACCGTCGTCTGTGAGACGACGAAAATTTTCTGGAGGAAACAACATGAGTGAAGAATTAGCACCGAAATTCGACCCCAAAGAAGTCGAAGCTGGCCGTTATGACAAATGGCTAGAACAAGGCGTCTTCAAGCCATCTGGTGACAAGTCTGCCAAGCCATATAGCATCGTTATCCCGCCACCGAATGTCACCGGCAAGCTACATCTCGGCCATGCCTGGGACACGACGTTGCAAGATATGATCATTCGCCAAAAGCGGATGCAAGGCTATGACACGCTGTGGTTGCCGGGGATGGACCATGCCGGCATCGCGACGCAAGCGAAGGTTGAAGCCAAGTTGCGCAAGGAAGGCATTTCCCGTTACGACCTCGGCCGCGAGAAGTTCGTGGAAAAAGTCTGGGAATGGAAAGATGAGTTTGCGGCCACCATCAAGACCCAGTGGGGGAAGATGGGGCTGAGCCTCGATTACTCGCGCGAACGCTTCACGCTTGATGATGGCTTGTCCAAGGCCGTGCGCAAGGTCTTCGTCGATCTGTACAACAAGGGCTTGATCTATCGTGGCGAATACATCGTCAACTGGGATCCGCAAGCCCGCACCGCCTTGTCCGATATCGAAGTCATTCACCAAGACGACAAAGGGGCGTTTTATCATCTGATCTACAAGTTCGCCGACGGCACGCCTGGTGGTATCGAAATCGCCACGACCCGTCCGGAAACCATGTTTGGGGATACCGCCGTTGCGGTCAACCCCCATGACGAACGCTACAAAGACGTTATCGGCAAAAAGGTGATCGTGCCGGGTGTCGGCCGCGAGATTCCAATCATCGCCGACGAACACGCCGATCCTGAGTTTGGGACCGGGGCCGTTAAGATCACGCCAGCCCACGATCCTAACGACTTCCAAGTCGGCAACCGCCACAACCTGGAACGCATCAACTGCATGAATGATGATGGTACGATGAACGAAAACGCCGGCAAGTATGTCGGCCAAGACCGCTTCGAATGCCGCGACAACTTGGTCAAGGATCTGCAAGCCAGCGGCGATTTGATCAAGATCGACCCGATCGTCCACAGTGTCGGCCACTCCGAGCGTACCGGCGTGCAGGTTGAAGCCCGCCTGTCGACGCAGTGGTTCGTGAAGATGAAGCCACTGGCAGAAGCGTCGATCAAGAACCAAGAAACCGACAACAAGGTCAACTTCGTGCCAGAACGCTTCGAACACACCTTCTTGAACTGGATGAACAACATCCACGACTGGGTCATCTCCCGTCAGCTCTGGTGGGGCCACCGCATCCCGGCTTGGTACAACAAGACCACCGGTGAGATGTATGTCGGCATGGACGCGCCAAAAGACGCCGAGAACTGGGAACAAGATCCTGATGTGCTCGACACCTGGTTTAGTTCAGCACTATGGCCATTTTCCACGATGGGTTGGCCAGATACTGACGCCGAAGATTACAAGCGTTACTATCCGACCGACACCTTGGTGACCGGCTATGACATCATTCCTTTCTGGGTCGCCCGGATGATCTTCCAAGGCCTGGAATTCACTGGCCAGCGTCCGTTCAAGAACACCTTGATCCACGGCCTGATCCGTGATGAGCAAGGTCGCAAAATGTCCAAGTCGCTGGGCAACGGGATTGATCCGATGGACGTCATCGAAAAGTATGGTGCCGATTCGCTGCGCTGGTTCTTGGTCAACGGCTCAACGCCAGGCCAAGACACCCGCTTCTCTTGGAAAGCGATTGGGGCTAGCTGGAACTTCATCAACAAGATCTGGAACATGTCCCGCTTTGTTCTGATGAACCTCGAAGATACCAAGGCCGACGCGCAACCGGATCCTAAGACCTTCGACTTATCTGACAAGTGGATCTTCGCCCGTTTGAACCAGACAATCGCCAGCGTCACCGCCAAGTTCGACAAGTTCGAATTTGGGGAAGCTGAACGTGATTTGTACAACTTCATCTGGAATGAACTGGCCGATTGGTACATCGAAATGTCCAAGGAAGTCTTGTATGGCGACGACGACACGGCCAAGGCGGCCAAGCGTGTCAACCTGCGCTATGTCCTCGACAACGTGTTGCGGCTTTTGCACCCGATCATGCCGTTCGTCACCGAAAAGATCTGGTTGACGATGCCTCATATCGGGGATTCGATCGTGACGGCCAGCTATCCGACCACCAACGCGGCCTTTGATGACGACCAGGCAATCAGCCAGATGGAAGCCATCATCGAGCTGATCCGCGCGGTTCGTGGGATCCGCACCGACGTGAACGCACCGCTGTCCAGCCCAATCGACGTGCAGATCAAGTTGCAAGATGCCAGCCTCGAACCAGTCTTCAAGGACAACTTCGAGTTCATCGACCGCTTCGTCCACTCGAAGGGCTATGAAGTCGGCACCGAGCTCGACACGCCAGCTTTGGCAGCTTCTGCGGTCATCAACGGCGCGACGATCTACGTGCCACTGGCAGAGCTGATCGACCTCGACGATGAAATCGCCAAGCTGACCAAAGACGCCAAGAAGCTCGATCAAGAAATCGCCCGCTTCGAAAAGAAGCTTGGTAACCAAGGCTTCTTGGCCAAGGCACCAGCGGCGGTCGTGGACGAGCAAAAGACCAAGCTTGCCGACGCCCAGGCCAAACTGGACGCCACCAATGCCCGGATCAATGAACTAAAAGCAGCTAAGTAAGCTGTAAGCGTCTGGAGAGAAGTTTCCAGACGCTTTTTTGATCCTTAATTTACTAAAAAGTTAGCCATACTAATTCTTTGCAATCGATTACATCTCGTGCGACAATGGTTTCAGGAGTTGGGAAAAGGCCGGCTCCCAGATGTCTTTTGTTACTCCACCACACCAGTGGGACCGTCTGCAGTCTTCAGATCCTAGGAGGCTGGCGCGCGAATATCAGACGACACCGGTATACTTGACGGCTGGCAACCAAGCTACAGCCAATTTCGGTATAAACGGCCACACCCGGGTTGCGTCCCGTAGCTCGACTAGGAAACAAAGCGAAGGGACGCGCACTGTGCTTCGTCGCTCAGCCCAAGAGCAAAGGCGGCGTGCACACTAACAGTTGCCGCAAGACACGATCAATTTTGCCGACACTCATCGTCAATATTGACCAGCCCAGGATGCTTCTTTAAGTGCGCGTTTCCTCCCGAACTCGCCCAGGTAAAAAATTGAAGGCAAAACAGCTTATTTGCGTTATCCATAAAACCCGAGTCGCGTTGCGAGGTCGCAGCGCGGTTTTGGTGCGTCCTGAAGACGCCGGCCGGGTACCAGGTGTCTTGTTAGCGAAAGTGGCGAAGCCGTGGTAAGCTGAAATAAGCAGAGATACTTCAAATTTTACTTGCATTTTGTAAGTGACGTTTTATAATGATGTTGTTGGATACTTATTAATAGTAAGTTATGGAGGCAAGATTATGGCTAAGATCAATGCAGCAGACGCAATGTTGAAGGTTATCGAAAGCTGGGGCGTCAAGAACATCTACGGGTTGCCCGGTGGGTCGTTTGATTCGACGATGAACGCTTTATATAACCGCCAAAAGACGCTGAATTATGTCCAGGTACGGCACGAAGAAGTCGGGGCGCTGGCGGCCGTTGGTGAGGCGAAAACGACCGGCAAGATTGGGGTTACTTTCGGTTCTGCTGGACCTGGCGCGGTGCATCTGCTCAACGGTTTGTACGACGCGCAATACGATCACGTGCCTGTCTTAGCATTGGTCGGCCAGGTGCCGACTGCGGCGATGAACACCCATTACTTCCAAGAGATGAACGAAAACCCGATGTTCGCAGACGTGTCGGTTTATAATCGCACCGCGATGACGGCAGAACAGTTGCCGGCCGTTGTGGATGAAGCAATCCGCCAGGCATACGCCCATCAAGGCGTTGCGGTCATCACGATTCCTAAAGATCTCGGTTGGCAGGAAATCGAAGACAACTATGTTTCCAGCGCACCGCTGTACCAAAAGCCAATCTTACCGCAACCTGACTTGGCCCGCGTCGATGAAGCCTTGGCGATCATGACCGCGGCCAAGCATCCAATCTTGTACGTCGGCCAAGGCGCCCGTGGGGCCAAGGATGAGGTCATTGCCTTGTCTGAAAAACTGCATGCGCCGATCGTGGTGACGGCACTGGCAAAAGGCATCGTGCCAGATTCTTACAAAGGCAACATGGGTTCTGCCGGGCGGGTCGCTTCCAAGCCCGGGGTCGAAACCGCCCGCGGCGCCGATGCCGTTTTGTTCTTGGGGTCTGACTTCCCGTTCCAGCCGTACTTCATCGCGCCTGATGCCAAGTATATCCAGGTCGATATCGACTCCAGCAAGCTGGGCCGGCGCCACCACGTCGATGTAGCGATCTTGGCCGATGCTAAGGCCACAATCAAGGCGATGATCGCACGCTCCCAACCAACGCCAGAATCCGCATGGTACCGCGCAGCCTTGGCCAACAAGCAAAACTGGGTCGAATGGATCGACTCGTTTGCAGAAGACAACAGCACGCCGTTGCGCGTCGAACCCGTCTTCAAGGCGATCAACGATGCTGCGTTGCCTAACGCGATTTTCCAAGTTGATGTTGGTAACGTGACGATCAACGGTATGCGCTATCTCTTGGCCGACCAGGAACAAAAGTTCACGACGTCTGGCTGGTACGCAACCATGGGCTACGCACTGCCGGCAGCGATCGGGGCCAAGAGTGCGTATCCGAGCCGGCAGGTGTGGTCGATCTCGGGTGACGGTGGCTTTGCGATGGTCATGCAAGACATCTTGACTCAGGTGAAGTACCACATGCCGATTATCAACGTTGTCTTGACCAACGAATCGTTAGGTTTCATCGAAGCGGAACAAGACGACACCAAGCAGCCGCACTCGGGCGTTGATCTGATCGATGCCGACTATGGCGATGCCGCCACGGCGCTGGGCGCAACCGGTTTTGAGGTGCACACTTTGGCCGAGTTGAAGCATGCTTTTGCCGCAGCCTTGAAAGCTGACGGGCCGGTCGTGATCGACGTTAAGATCTCCGACTTGCGGCCACTGCCAGTCGAGCAACTGGTGCTGGACAAGAAGACTCAAGATCCGGCGGCAGTCGATGCCTTCGTTGAAAAGTATTCTGCCCAAAGCCTGATCCCGTTGCGTCAGTTATTAGAAGACCAAGGCGAATAGGCAGTTCTCTTTAGAAGATCTCAGGCGAGATCTTCTTTTTTTGGCCGTTTTGCGTCTAGTAACAAACAATGATAAAATAGATAGTAATCTAACTAAAATTTAACCAGAAAATTATTGAGGTGACGCCATGCAGTGGAATGCTAAACAGTACGATGAACAACACGATTTTGTCTTCAAATACGGTGAAAGCTTACTGGCAGATATGCCCGAGGCGCCAGGCCGCGTGTTGGATATTGGCTGTGGCACCGGCGAGCTGAGCCAAGAGCTGGTAGATGCAGGCTTTGACGTGGTGGGGGTCGACCAATCCGAAGCAATGGTGGACGTTGCGGCGGCCCGCTATCCTGCCGTGGACTTCGTGGTGGCAGACATCTTGAATTACGGTGGGAAGCCAGCGCAATACGACGTGCTGTTTTCCAACGCGTGCTTCCATTGGATCCGGGCCCAAGACCGGCTGGCCAACGTGATGCACCGCCTGTTGCGGCCAAACGGGGTGTTGGTGGCGGAATTTGGTGCTGAAGGCAATATCAAGCAGATCCAAGCCGCCTTTGCGGCCGCGCTGGCCAAGCGCGGGGTATCGTATTCGTCACCGTTTTATTTTCCAAGCGAAGATCAGTATCGCGACTTGCTGACGCGTCACGGGTTCTCTGACGTCCAGCTTAAGGTTTATGATCGGCCGACTGTGCTCAAAGACGGCAAGGCGGGGTTGCGGCATTGGCTTGCGCAGTTTTTCAAGACGGAGTTAGAAGAGGTGCCTGAAGCGGATCAGGCCGCGCTGTTTGACGAAATCGATGCCGCGTTGGCCCCGAGCTTGTGGGTCGATGACCATTGGGAAGCCGATTATCGCCGGATCCGAGTGCACGCAATGGCATGAGTACAGACAGTCCTAGCCAATGATTGCGATAGCCAAGCGCCAAGGCGTTTTTGGTATACTGGTGGCATCATATCTTGGGAGGATTTGCCATGCCACAAAAACCATTAGCGGAATATGAAGAAGATATTCCCAAAGTTGCCGCCTTGCTCGCCGACCAACCAGAGACGCAGGCGTTTTTCAACGCGCTGACGCCAGGGTATCAGCGTGAGTGGGCGCGCTTCATCTTCGGCGTCGCCAGTGACGCGACCCAAGTCAGGCATATTGCCAAAATGCAAGCAGTCTTCGCCGCTAGGTATAAGTCCAAGCGCGCGTATGATTCGCGTGCCAAATAGATTGCCAATAATCAAATTGCCCCAGAATTCCATCGTTGGAATTCCGGGGCAATTTGTTAGTCGTTAACGCGTTCTTGCACGGCTTGGATCAAGGCTTCTTCGCTGGTGAAGATCTCACCGTTGAGTTTGATTAAGCCGGTGGTGTAGAGGTTGACGTAATGGAACTGGTTTTCCGCGACGTTTTGCAGCGCGGTGAGTTTCTGCGGGTTGGTGGCGCCCAGCTGGCGAGAATCGGTGTACAGGCCGAGGATCGGAATTTCTTTGGCATAAGCGATGCCGATCTCGCTGGCGACGCCGGCGTCGATGGTGGGACCATCGAGGACCGCGATCAGCAGGTCGGCACGCAGAACTTCTGCGGTGTCGGCTTGGGCGATCGTTGTGGAATCCGCGTAAGTATTTTTATCGTTGATCGCGGCGTTTTCTTGCGGCAAGTAGATGTCTACGTCGGGCAGGACTTGGCGCAGGCGGTGGACGAGACGAGCGTTAAAATCATAATCAGCACGGGAAAATAAGGCATTGGCGAAATAGATGTGCATAACAATCCTCCTGATAGAATGAATCAATTCTAGCACGGTCGCTTGAATTGCGGTAGCGCTTTTTTACGCATCATGACTCTGATAAACTGAGACTAGTACGACAAGGAGGAGTTCGATGTTAGAAGTACACGACTTAGTGAAGCGTTTTGGCACGATGGTCGCCGTCGATCACGAAAGCTTCACCATTCGCCCGGGAGAGATCATGGGGCTGATCGGCCAAAACGGTGCAGGCAAAACCACGACGTTTCGGATGCTGTTGAATTTTATCACGCCTGATGCCGGTGAGATCTTGTGGAACGGCAAGCCGCTGACAGCCAAAGACTACGATATGATCGGGTATCTGCCGGAAGAGCGCGGGCTGTATCCAAAGATGAAAGTAGAAGATCAGATCATTTATTTTGCCCGGTTGCGCGGGATGAAAACCGCAGATGTTCGCCGCCAGATCCCGGAGTGGCTGGAACGCTTTCAGGTCAAAGGCAAGCGCACCGACAAGATCAAGGATCTGAGCAAAGGCAACCAGCAAAAAGTTCAGCTGATCGCCACCTTGATCCACATGCCCAAGCTGGTGATCTTAGACGAGCCGTTTTCCGGTCTCGATCCCGTCAACGCCAGCGTCTTGCAGTCGGGCATTGAGATGCTGCGCGACAGCGGAGCGGCGATCATCTATTCCAGCCACGACATGGGCAACGTCGAGGCGATTTCGGATCATCTGGTGATGCTGCGCAACGGCCAGGTCGTGTTGTCGGGCACCGTCGACGCCATCCGCGAAAGTTTCGGCCGCACGAAGTTGTTCATCGAATCACCGCTGGATCAAGCCGCGCTCGAGGCGTTCGCCGGCGTCTTGCGGGTCGTGCCGCACGGGCGCGGGTTTGAGCTGACGCTGAGCGATCCAGAAGTGGGCAAGGCCATTTTTGCCGCGGCCACCGCCGACGGGTATATCCCCGAGTTCCGGCAGGCGCCACCGACGCTCGACGAGATCTTCAGGCTGAAAGCGGGGGCTGAACATGCATAAATTCTGGGTAGTTTTTTCACAGGTATACAAGAAAAACGTCCGTAGCGGCTCTTGGCTGTTTCTGGTGTTATCGCCGCTGGTGTTTGTCGCCGTCGCCGCTTTGATCGGCTATTTCGTGGTGCAAAACGTGCAACCGGCTAAGGTGGCTGTGGTCTCACCGCAACCGGCGCTGAGCGCGGCAATCGTCAAGACCAGCGATTCGGATGTGCACTTCAAGGCCTATTCATCGACCAAAACGGCCAACGCGGCGTTGAATCGCGAGCATATCGACGGGGTGCTGACGGCAAGCACCACCCCGAGCGTTCACGCCAGCTATGTCGAACGCAGCAACGCGGATAACAGCGTCGACACCGCGACCTTGCAGGCGACGCTGTCTAAGCTGAAGCTGTCGCAAACCGCCGGGCAGCTGGGCCTGTCCGCCAAACAGTTGCAGACGCTACTGACGCCAGCGGCGCTGAAAACGCGCACGGTCGCGATCCAAGACGGGCATCAGGTCGCCAAAAGCAACACAGCCGCCACCGTCAACAAGTCTCTGGCTTACGTGCTGACGGTGTTTATCATGCTGATCACGATGGTTTACGGGTCGCTGTTGGCGCAAGAGATCGCCACGGAAAAAGGCTCGCGGATCATGGAGATCTTGTTGTCTTCTGTCAGCGCCACGACGCAATTTTTCGGGAAGCTGGCGGGGATGTTCGCGCTGTTGTTGACGCAGATCGGCGTGTATGTGGTCGCCGGCGGGATCGGGTGGATCTGGCTACGCAACCAGGATTATGTCAAAGCCTTCTTGAAACAAGTCGATTTGTCGGTGTTGTGGTCACAAACGACGCTGATCGCGGTGTTGTTCTTCGTGATCGGCGTGATGACGTATGTGGTGCTGGCGGCTTTGACCGGGTCGCTGGTGTCGAACCAAGAGCAAGTCAACGCGGCGGTGATGCCGATCTCGATGCTCGGGCTGGCCGCGTACGTGTTGTCGTTCATCGCCCAATCAGGAGACTCGTCGCTGCTGCGGATCACCAGCTTCATTCCGTTTTTGAGCGTCAACGTGATGCCGGTGCAACTGGCCTTGGGGCACACCAGCTTCGGCGTCGCGTGGTTGTCGCTAGGCGTGTCGGCTGTGTTCTTAGTTGTGTTCACCTGGTTAGTCGTCGGTGTTTACCGCAGCAACGTTCTTGTGTATTCCGATGCCAACATGTTGAGCCGTCTGCGCACCAGCTTTAGTATCTGGCGGGCGGAACACAAAGGATAGCGGGCTTTTTAATCCGACGAATTGTCAACTCAAGTGCAACTTTTTACCCATGAAGACTTCTGATGGCGTCTTCCAGCCTAAGACCTTGCGTGGTCGATTATTCAGTTGTTCAATGTAAGTCTCAATTTCCTGGTCGCTCTG
>NZ_BAAIHN010000018.1:0-57939 GCF_054784775.1 Lacticaseibacillus boliensis | reverse complement strand
TCTCAAGCTAAAAATTACCAAAAACAGCGCCTGCTGGTGGCCCAGATCCATCAGCGCGTGGCTAACCAACGCAAAAGCTTCTTACATCAGCTCAGCACGACACTCGTCAAGAACCACGACTTGGTCGCTGCTGAAGAACTGCGCAGCAAGAATCTCTTAAAAAATCATGCGTTAGCCATGAGCATTAGTGACGTTGGCTGGCGGCAATTTCTGACGATGCTGGCGTATAAAGCACAATTGCATCACAAGCAGTTCATCACCGTTAACCCCAAAAACACGACGCAGACTTGCCACGCCTGCGGATTCGTGATGGGAACGGCAAGCACCAACAAACTGACGCTAGCCCAACGAGAATGGCACTGCCCACAATGCGGCCAACACCACATGCGTGACTGGAACGCTGCCCAGAATATTCTGACTAAGGGTCTCGCCGCAATTGCGTAATCATGCACCAAGTCCCTATGGCAACCTGGGGACATTAAAGCTGCAGGAATTGGTTTGCCTACACTGGCCGCTTGGTCAGCGCGCAGACTCTATCTGCGGAAATTGTGGCAAGGAAGTGATTCGGCTTCTGTCCCCGCAAGCCCCTGAATTGATTCAGGGGTGGTTGACTCTAATTGCCGCCGATACTTGGTTAACTGTGTCTGCGGAATATGGCAGTAATCATCTGGAAATCGATCCTGATGCTCCAGGGCACTTTTGACATAGTTGGCAAGCGGAAGTACGTCCACCGCGATCTGGTCGCGGTCAGCTCTGGTGGCGATGAAGGCTTGCGCGGCGTCGAATGTGGTTTTGTCACATTCCGCGTACTCGTCGTAGGCACCGGCAAAGTAGATCGTTTCTAGCGATTTTTCACGCAGTTGATATCTACCTCGCTCACTCACTTAAACAGCGGTGCCAACTGTTTATGAAGGGAGCGACTTTTTGGGTGCGGTGGATGCTGGCAAGCTTTACGTTGCACAGAATCGCGGACTTCACCATGGGGTCCAGCATAGGCTTTGGCCGGCTTTCACGTCGATTCTGCGCCGATTTTAAAATTTCACCTATCCCATTCCCCGGAGAGCCAGAAATGGGGCAGGATTTTTCTGTGGCTTTTTCTAGATAGCGTTTACATTTAACGCTAGCCAGGTCCCAATGCTCGCGGTAAAATGAGACAACAGGAGGAAAAGCCATGACAAAAATGAGGTTGGGGTTAACCATCGGGGTCTGCCTGCTTGCGCTTGGGGGCGCGGCGGGTTGTGGTCAGACGTCTAAGTCGAGCACCAAGGCCAGCTCGACGACGTCATCGCATTCGTCGCACAAAACCAAGCCGTTGTTGCCGGTCGATAAGTCATCGAAGCGCGAATCTTCATCAGCGAAATCGAACCAATCGTCGAGTCGCGCATCTGCTTCGCAAGCGTCGTCGACCCAATCGTCGCAACCGGCAACGCGTGCCGCGACGGTTAAGCAAACGACTAACACGAGTACGAGTCGTTCAGCAGCATCCAGCTCAGCGCCTGCCCAATCGGCGACCATGCAGTTCAGCGCGATCCAAGCCGGCGATTACAGCAGCTTGGTCGGAAACTGGCGAGAAGTTGCGGAAGCCGCCAACTACCAAGATGGCAACGGCGTTCGCTATGGCGATATCAAAACCCCGGGGCCGCTGACCGTCACTGCAAATTCGATCAGTACTGTTGACATGACGATGAAAGCAGGCATCATCACCTCGAACGGCCAAACTGGGAAGATGACATTTCAGCAACGAAGCGGCGGCTTAACCGCGGATGGAAATGTCGGGGCGATCGCGTGGACGATCTGGTTTTATCCGAAAGGGACGTCTGTGGCAACCATTGTGGATGATCCTAAGTACGCGGCTAATCTTGATGCCAGCCGCGAGCATGTGGTTGCGCGTGAGAGCAACAATGACTTTGTCCAGGTGTTTGAGCGACAATAAATTACCGCCGATACTTATGTAGCTGTGCCTGCGGAATATGGCAGTAATCATCTGGAAACCGATCCAGGTGATCCTGATGTTCCGGGGCACTTTTGACATAGTTGGCCAGCGGTAGCACCTCGACCACGACTCGGTCGCGGTCGCTTCTCGCGTCGATGAAGGCTTGCGCGGCTTGTAGGTGCGTGGCGGCGAGACTGTAGACGCCTGTGCGATATTTCCGGCCCACATCGATGCCTTGTTGGTTGACGCTATAAGGGTCGATGGCTTCAAAAAAATATTCCATCAGCCGGGCGACCGAGACGTCAGCGGGGTCGAATGTGGTTTTGACACATTCCGCGTAGCCGTCGTAGGCACCAGCGAGTGTGTTCGTGGCGCCGTTTGCGCGGCCGGCTTCGGTGGCGACAACGCCGGGCAGCGTCTTGATGTAGGCTTGCACACCCCACAAGCACCCGCCGGCAAAGTAGATCGTTTCTAGTTCACGCATAATAGATGCCTCGCTCATTCAAACAACGGCGCTAGTTGCCGGTGGCTTTCCAACTGCCGCGCCAAGACCACGGCCAACACCGCCTTGATCATGTCTCCAGGCAAGAAGGCGATCTGTGCCGCCAGCGCCGCGCCGACAGAGAGGTGGCTTTGCACGACCAAGCCCATGGCGCCGCAGAAGTCGATTAGGCAGACACCGGCGATCAAGGCCACCAGTAGCTCCTGCCACCAGTGAGCACGCGCATGGCAGAGCCGCAACGAAAGCGCCATCGCCGCCGGGGCCAGGACGTACCCGGCCAGATACCCGCAGGTGGGCCCGACGAATACCGAGAGCCCGCCGCGGCCGCCTGCCAAGAACGGTAGCCCTAACGCCACCAAGGCCAGAAAGATCAAGACGGCCAACGTGCCGCGCTTGGCGCCGAACAAGAGGCCGGCCAAGAAGATCCCTAACGCCTGAAGCGTCAAGGGGACCGGAATGAAGCCTAGCGGAATCGCCGGGAAGAAGCCTAAGACGATCATGATCGCCACCATCAAGGCGACCTGGGTCAAGTGTTTTGTGTGCATGAGTCTGCCTCCATCTGAGTGAATTGATAAGGCGAGTATAGAGCTGGTAACCCGTGATGTCAATCATGGGTTACAAACAGCTTCGCGCAAAAAAATAGGCCCGTTGGTGGGAGATAACCTCACCAGCGGGCCTAGTTTTGTCATGTTTAGTTGATCTTGCGCTTCGGGTTCAATAGGTTCATCGGGTCAAACAGCGCCTTGATCTGGTGTTGAAGGACGTCGACGTCTTCGCCGAGCTCGGCGTTGTTCCACTGGTTCTTCAGCATCCCCACGGCGTGTTCGCCGGAGATGGTGCCGCCAAGTTCCAGCGTCTTTTTGAACATCAACGACAGCGCCTGGCTGACCTTGGCCGGGACGCCTTCTTCGTCAAGCGGCCAGACGATGGACGGGTGGACGTTGCCGTCGCCGGCGTGGCCGGCGGTGTAGATCTTCAAGTCGAGGTCTTGGCCGACTTGTTTGATGTAGTCCATCATCGGCGCCAGCTGTGACAGCGGCATCGCCATGTCTTCCATGATGTGATTCTGGCCGGTGAAGATCGCCGGTAACATGTCGCGGCGGAGTTTTTCCAGCTTGGCTTGTTCCTCGGGCTTTTCGGTGACGGTGATGTCTGAGGCACCGTGTTTGGTCAACAAGTCGTTGAGCACGTCCATGGCTTGTTTGGTGCCGTTGTCGATCTTGAAGATCAACATCGCGCCGGATTCCTTGCTGTAGTCGGTGCCGTCGTACTTATCGATGGCTTCGATGGTCGGATGGTCCAGCGCTTCCAGCATTGTTGGGTAGACGCCGGAAATCCGGATCTCGGCGACAGCTTGCGCTAAGGCGGTCATGTTATCGAAAAAGGCCATGCCCATGACTGGCGTGCCCAGCGGGATCGGCATCAGCTTGACGGTGACTTCGGTGATGATGCCAAGCGTCCCTTCTGACCCGACAAACAGTTGGGTGAGGTCATACCCGAAGGCCTGCTTGAGCGTGCGGCCGCCGACTTTGATTTCGCGGCCGTCTGCTAAGACCACCTTGAGCCCGAGCACGTTGTCTTTGGTCGCGCCGTATTTGACGGTACTCATCCCGCCGGCGTTGGTCGCGACGTTGCCGCCGATGCCGGAAATCGGCTTGGAGCCAGGATCTGGGGCGTAGAACATGCCTTGTTTCCGCGCTTCCTTGTCGAGGTCGCCGTTGATGACGCCGGGTTCGACCACGGCCAGCGAGTCGGCCTTGCTGATCTCTTTGATCTGGTTCATGCCGGCGGTGGATAGAATGAAGCTGCCGGCGATGCCATCGGCGCCGATCACGGTGCTGGTGAACCGATTCTGGCTGACGACGGGGATGTGATACTTGCGGGCGATCTTGAGGACGCCTTGAATGTCGGCGGTGCTGTGGGCGTCAATGAACGCCAGCGCCAGGCCAGAATCGTCATCGGTCAAGCGCGGCGAGAAGGATTGCTTTTTCAGGGTCTCCGGGTCGGTCAAAACGCGACCATCTGGCACGTTGGCTTTGAGGTCGGCAAAAATCTCGTCATTGGAAAATGCAGAAAAAACTGTCATGGGAAGACTTCCTTTCGGTAACTGTTTACAGAATTACCCTACCACTATCAAGACGCCAGGGGTTAGCGTTTTTGTCGGTCCCTTTATTAGGCCGAACCGCCAACTCGTGGTAAGGTTAACTTAACTATCATAGAATTGCGAGGATTGACCATTGATCGAAGCACATACTGTTCAACTCATGCAACGCGACTTAAGCGCGATCTCCAACCACCAGATCACTACCGTCTTAAACCTGATGGACGACGGCAACACGGTGCCGTTCATCGCCCGCTACCGTAAGGAAATGACCGGCAGCCTGGATGAGGTGCAGATTCAAGACATCGAGCAGGCCTACAAGCGCGTCACCGCCTTGCAAGACCGCCAAGACGCGGTGATCAAAAGCATCGACGAACTGGGCAAGCTGACGCCAAAGCTCCGCCAACATATCAAAGCCGCCACTAAGTTACAAGACGTCGAAGACCTGTATCTGCCATATAAGCAGAAGCGCCAAACCAAGGCCCAAGTGGCGCGTAGCCGAGGGTTAGAGCCGCTGGCCAAGTGGCTGTTGACCTTCCCGAGCGGCAGCCTGCAGGCGATGGCCAAAAAGTACGTGAATCCGGCCAAGGAATTGCGGACCACGCAAGACGTGCTGGACGGGGCCCACGAGATCCTCGCGGAGACTTTCAGTGAAGTTGCGACCATTCGCAACTGGGTGCGCGGCTATACCCAGCGCACCGGCAAGATCGTCGCAACGGTGAAGCCCAAAGGCAAGGAAATGGATGAAAAGGGCGTCTACCAGCAGTATTACGACTTCCAAGAGGCCATCAATAAGCTGACAGCCACGCGGACGCTGGCACTCAACCGCGGGGAAAAAGAAAAAATCTTGACGGTGAAGGTCAAAGTCGATCTGGATCCTGTGATGACCTTCCTCCACTTCCGCCTGATCGGCAAACACCCAGAGACCGCGGCCACGGCGTTCATCGAAGACGCCTATCAAGACGCGTACAAGCGCTTCGTTGGCCCGGCCATCGAACGCGAGGTCCGCAACGCTTTGACGGAAGACGCGGCGGCCAAGTCGATCAAGGTCTTCGGGCAAAACCTCTACAACTTGTTGATGCAGGCGCCGATCAAAGGCAAGGTGGTCTTGGGCTTTGACCCGGCCTACCGCACTGGCTGCAAGCTGGCAGTGGTGGATGCCAACGGCAAGTTCCTGGACAAAGCCGTGATCTACCCGCACAAACCGGCGTCAGAAGCCAAGCGCAATGCGGCGGCCGGTGAGCTGACGGCGATCCTGGAGAAATACCACGTCGAAATGATCGCGATCGGCAACGGCACAGCGAGTCGTGAATCGGAACAGTTCGTGGCGGAGACCTTGCGTCAGCTGGACCGGGATGTTTTTTACGTCATCGTCAACGAAGCCGGCGCTTCTGTGTATTCTGCCAGCCAGGCCGCGCGCGATGAGTTCCCGGACCTGCACGTCGAACAGCGCAGCGCCATCAGCATCGCCCGGCGCCTGCAAGATCCCTTGGCCGAGCTGGTCAAGATCGATCCTGAGGCAGTCGGCGTTGGTCAGTACCAACACGACCTGCCGGCCAAAGACCTCGCCGGCGAAGTCGACGCGGTGGTCGAACGCGCCGTCAACCGCGTGGGCGTCAACCTCAACACCGCCAGCGTGCCGCTGTTGACGCGGATCTCTGGCTTGTCTAAGACGATCGCCACCAACATCGTGGCTTACCGCGACGAACACGGCGCCTACCATAGCCGCGCGGAATTGAAAAAAGTCCCACGCCTCGGCCCCAAGGCGTTCGAGCAGTCTGTCGGCTTCTTGCGCATCCCAGACGGCAAGAACGCGCTGGACAACACCGATATCCATCCGGAAAGCTATCCGGTCGCCAGAAAAGTGCTCGCCGCCGCTCACGTGTCCCAAGCGGCGATCGGCACCGACGCCGCCAAAGATAAGCTGTTGCGCGTCGACTTGCGGCCGCTGCTCGACACCGGCGTCGGTGAACAGACGTTGCAAGACATCGTCGCCAGCCTGCAAAATCCAGGCCGCGATCTGCGCGACAACATGCAAGCGCCGCTGTTGCGCAAAGACGTGTTGACGATGGCAGACCTCGTGCCGGGGATGAAGCTTGAAGGCACCGTGCGCAACGTCGTGGACTTCGGGGCGTTTGTCGATATCGGCGTCAAACACGACGGGCTCGTGCATGTGTCGAAGATGGCCGCCAAATATGTCCGCGATCCCAAGAAAGTCGTGGCAGTCGGCGACATCGTGACGGTGTGGATCGATTCGGTGGACTTGAAGCGCGAACGGATCCAGCTGGCGATGGTGGCACCGAAGTGATGATTTAGACGGTTTGGGTCCGTTGATCTCAAAAGCTGAGACTGGCGGGCTTTTTGCGTTATTGTCCAAATGGGGTTGGCGAACTCTGCGGATCCAGTCGCTTGTAGCGACGAAAACAGCCAGATGCTCACGGCATCTGGCTGTTTTGATAGCTTTGCACATGTCTGGGGACGACGATCAGCGCCTTGGTTGCGACCTGCGCCAGCGCCGTGTCTAGCGTCCCCAACGTTGCTTGTAGCTGGGCTTGAAAGTGCGCAAAGGGTACAGACGGGGTGCGCTCGGCGAACAACAATGCCTGTTGGCTGGCCAGCCACGCGTCACCGGGCATCGCGCCCAACACGAAGCGGCGGGTCAAGTCGTTGAAGGTGGCTTGTTTGCTTGGCGGCAGGTGGTGCAGGCTCCAGGCGTTGGCAAGTGTCACGAGGGCAAACATGGTGGCGGCCTGTTGCCGGACGAAAACGTCGCGGGCTTGGGTTGAGGCGAGATACCCGGTTGTGGTCGTCCCGGTGACAGCGAAGTCGTCACCGATGTTGCCGCCGAGGCGGGCGAGGTCTGGCAAGGCCACGAAGGCGGGCAGCGGATTCTCTCGGACGTCAAACCAACCGCCGCCCACCGGTTGGGATGGTTTCCCGGTAGCTGTGAGTTGGACACAGGTCGTGACATCCAGCCAATGCAGGCGCAGATCAATCATCGGCATCACACTTTCTCGTGGCGCGGAACAGATCGCGATAGCGCCACCAGTCCGCCACAAACTGTTCGCGGGCCGGGGCGACTTTGCGCAGCGAGTGCCTGAACAGGTTCAGGAATCTCGCGGCGTTCACTTGGGCTTCGAGCGGCGCGTCCGCTTCTGTGGCGTGAATGGCGGTGGCCTTGGTGAAAACGACCGCGGGTTGTAAGGCCGCGTCGATGATCGCATCTAGGCGCGTGACATTTTCTTGCAACCTGGCTTGCATGATCGCAAGCTTGCGTCGCATCTGGACGTTGGTCGGTGCCAGGGCTTGCTGGTTTTGCATCCAGGTGTTTGCATTGATCTCGCCGCGCCTGAATGCCGCTGTCTGTTCCGCAAAGCGTTCTTGTTGCCAGCGCTTGTACTTACGCCGGCCCCAATTCTCGGCAATGCGGGTCATCGACTTGACCTCCCGGGCGATCAGTTTGCGCGTCTGGATCAAGCGGTAGTGCGGCATCAAGTGTAGTGGGGTGACGTTGCCAATGATGACGAGGAAGTCGTCTGGCTGCCAGTCGTAGTCGACCAGATCTTTGAAGTCGATGAACGCGTATTCGAAGGCGTCGACGATGAAGTCGCTGTGGTTGTCGGCGATGACGAAGCTGGTGAGCGCGACCAGGGCCCCGTCGCGTTGCGTCGCTGTGTCGACGCGGTCGCGCACCAAGACGTATGCGTCAACGTCGATGATTTTTCCGATCACTTGGGCTTTGATCACCATGGCTTAATCCTTCTGTTTTGCTTGTTGTTGATGGTAGGCTTTAGCTTCTTCGCGATACTTGTGCCATTCTTGCTTATAGTTTTCGCGCATGGGGACGCCTGCGATCAAGACTTCGCGATAGATCGGGACGTCATTGGGGTCGGTGATTTTGCTGGCAGGGGTCGTGGTCTGATAGGCGCTGCTGACGACCTTGCTGAAGATCAGCGTGTATTCTGCGGCCTGGGCGACACTAGAGACGAGGTCTTGTTCCAGCGGCTGGATCTTAGTCTGAAATTTGAGAAACTTCTGGGAAGGCTCGCGGTCGCCGAATAACAAAAGTTGCAGGCTAGCACGCCAACTGGACAGGTAAAGTTCACCTTTGACCAGCCTGTCGGTGAGCTCATCATAAGCGATCAATTGATTACCTTTGAGGTTGTGTTTGCCCCAGGTGTTGATGACACTTGCCAGTTTCAAGGTGGCGTTTTTGATCAGTTTGCGATGTTGGTCGAGATTATCGCGGCTGGTGACGTAATCGCCTTCGATGGTGCCGGTAAACGTGATCTCGTCGCCGAGCTTGAGGCCTTGGTTCACCAGTTCGCCGAAATCGACGATGGCATGCTGAAAATCGATGTTTTCCAGGTAACTGAGTTCTCCTATGGGGAAAAAGTCGATGACTTCAAAAAGTCCGGCGTCGATGCTTGAGGTCACCTTGCCGGTATTGCCGACGGTGACGTACGTGTCGACGTCGATCCAACGGCCGGTCATTCTTGCTTGAATTTCCATGTTCTCAATCCTTTCATGTCGGCAAGACGCCGAGCGGGTCATAGGTGTGCAGATCTTCAGGCCGCCAGTAAGGTTTGTTCAGACGCTCAAATTCTGCCTGCAAAGACGCTTCGTATAACGGCAGGTGCGCATCGGTGAGCACACGCTGGGTCGTCAAAAATTGTTGATACAACTGGTATTGATAAGCTGGATCGCCTGCTTTTTTAGGATCGTTGTCCGGCAGGTTGAGGGGTTTGAGCACTTTATATTTTTCTAGAATGTACATACTATTGCCCACTCTGCGAGCGTGGGTGATCATAAAGGCTTGTTGGGTAAGCTTGGCGAGTTGGCGCTCACTGTCACGGGCGATCTGCCAGCATTGGGCGATGATCTTAGCAAAAGCGGCCTGTTGTGATTCACCACTGTTGGAGAGAAGTGGGGATAAACGACGAATCAACCGGTCAACTGTGATGTCGTTACGACGATAGCTTAATAATAGGCGGCGGATCTTGCTCGCGCTGGCTTTCCAAATGGTAGGGACTAATCGGGCGAAGCCTTTGGTGATCAGGAAGCTGATCCGGTCGTGCGTATCGCGTTGTAGTTGACGAACACGGCGATCGTCTGTACTGTGGCGCAGAAGGTGCACTGAGATGACCTCAGCATCCAACCCAATACGATCAGCATAGCCAGTAAAGTTCACCGAATGTTTGATGAAGTCTTCATCAAATTCAGCGAAAATTGTCATCGGTTGCCAAGGTAATTGCACGCGGTGTTTCACTTTCCCTGCTGTAAAATAATCTGAGACGCCAATCAGAATCGTGCGGTGACTTTCCAACTCGTCATTGGGCATGATGAAGATCGTTCTCATTGCGCCGACAGTGATTCCGTTAAAGTGAACTGCTACCATTGGCTTCACCTCCTTATTTCATAGTATGGAAGCGGTTGTGAAAATTCGCAACTTTTACGCTTTTCATTTTGGAAGGCAAAATATTTGCCACCGCTTACAACCCATGAGATAATGGCATCAGGAGTTGGGAAAAGGCATGTGTTAGCCGGCTCCCCGCATGTCTTTTGTTTCCCCAGCACACCAGTGAGACCGTCCACAGTTTCCTGATCCTAGGAGGCTGGATCTCCAATATCAGATGATACCGGTATACTTGACGGCTGGATACAAGGCTACAGCCAATTTCGGTATGAATGGATGCACAACCACTTGGTGACAAGTGAAGCTGTCTAAGCGTCGTAATCCGAAACGCGTTGCAAAGCAAATGTAGGATTTAGAGGGGTCAAAGGTCAAGACCGGCGGCGTCGCGGCGCATTCAGGTACACAGAGCTTTCCAGCGTGCACTTTGCGCGTAGCGTAACGCGTACTTTTGTTGTGGTGGCAATGCCACCGCGACAAAAGTGCCGTTAGGCCTAGCGCATTGCGCTGGAAAGCTCGACTAGGAAACAGAGCGAAGGGACGCGCATTTAGCGGGTCGGGTAGCCTAGCCATCACCATTGGGGCGGGTTTTGCCCCGAGGGTGATGGCGTAGCTAGCCGCACCCGCGTTGCGTCCCGTAGCTCGACTATCTCAGAGCAAAGGAGGCTCGCCCACTGACAGTTGCAGACAGCCACGGTCGATTTTGACAGGACACCTGTCAAAATTGACTACACCAGGATGCTTCTTTAAGTGCGCGTTTCCTCCGAAACTCACCTAGGCAAAAATTTGAACTCAAAACAGCTTATTTGAGTTACCCATAAAAACCAGCCACGATACGGATCCCGTACCGTGGCTTTGGTGCGTCTAAAAACATTTTTGGTTAACAACGTCGCCAACTTGGCGTATCATAAAAGCCCATCTGCTTGAGATCAAGGCATTCATTGATAGTGTTTTAGCAGAAAACCCCTGATTTTAATTAGGGGAGGAATGCCGTCCTGTACCTGTTTCTCCCTTGTTAGTTTGGTGTCTTTACACAGGAACGTATGTTTGATATAATTTCTGTGGAGGGATAGCCATGAAACAAGCCGCCACCCTAAAGTTGCGCATGACACTCACTGCAGAGGATGCGCTGTTGTTACAAGAAACGATGAACCAGTTTGCGTTGGGCTGCCAACTAGTGTCGCAGTACGTCTTCGACCACGAATTTGTCCTTGATCAATATGCCCTGCATGAGGCACTGTATCGTCAATTGCGCGCAAAGCTTGGGTTAAAAGCTCAGATGGCACAGTCTGCTATCCGGCACGTTGTTGGCAACTACAAGACAGTACAAACCCAGATGAAAGATGAACCGTATGCTTTCCGGGATCGTTATACAGGCCAGTGGACGCGATGCCCACGAGACCTTACTTGGTTGCGACAGCCGTTACAGTATCGTAAACCACAATTAAAGTTAGTGCGCAACCGAGACTGGTCGTGGTTGAAAGACGGTCGCTTGTCGCTCAATACCTTAACCAAACGCGTGCGTGTCACTCCGCATGTGCAAGGATTTGAACAATATTTAACCGCTGACTGGCAACTTGGTGCAGCGACTGTGGTTCGCACTGGCGGCCATTATTTCTTGCATATTTCGGCCATCAAGGAACTCCCTGATATTGACCGCCAGCAGTTTCAAGACATAGTTGGCATCGATCGTGGCTTACGCTTTGTGCTGGTCACCCATGATTCTGCTGGGAAAAGCAACTTTGTTTCTGGCAAGGCAATTGCGAACAAGCGGGCCAAGTACGACCGCCTTCGCCAACAACTGCAACGCAAGCACACAAAATCTGCTAAACGGCGCCTAGGCCGACTTTCGGGACGAGAGAACCGCTGGATGAGCGATGTCAATCATTGCTTGTCAAAGACACTCGTCTCAAAGGCATCACCTAAGACGTTATTTGTTGTCGAAGACCTTACAGGCGTCCGTCAACAATCCAGACGCCAAGCACAAGCGCGACGAGAACTCCATTCTTGGGCCTTCTTCGAACTGGAACAAGATATTCACTACAAGGCGGTCTTAGCAGGCCACGAAGTTATTACGGTTTCGGCTCGATATACCAGTCAGCGGTGCGCAAAGTGTGGACGAATTGATAAGACCCAGCGTGATCGCCAGCACCATGAATATCGCTGTGCCGCGTGTGGCTACCATAGTAACGACGACCGGATTGCGGCAATGAACTTAGTGACTCTGGGTCAGCAGTACGTGGCTGGTAACAACCATCCACGCTTTACAAAAGAAGTTGTCAGGTAAACCTGATAATTGACGGGCATTGTCAACTGCCCGACGATGCGGTCGCAATAAAGTGGGAGCCTGGAAGGTGTTAGACCACTGTGTCAATGACACGCGAGCTGCAAGCCACTGAATTTATTCGGTGGTAGTTGACCGCTTTCAAGCAAAATCTGAACGTGCGCTTCGACGCGTAAAAAAGAAATTTCAACATAACTATGCACTCGCATAGTTATTTGTGCTATACTCATTTTTGCAATCAAGCACACGGAGGAAAACACATGAAATTAATTACCGTCGAAGAACATTACGACACAGATGCTAACATCAGCCAATTCAACCAATATTCAAAAGTGAAGAACAACAACCCGCGCCAAGACCAGCTGCGCCCGGATCTCGTCGACTTCAGCCGCAAGGTCGCCTACATGGACGCCAACGGCATCGACATGCAGGTGATCTCAGACGCCGGCAACTCCGCGCAGGTCTTGCCAGACCAATACGCCGTTGACGGCGCGCGTGCACAAAACGAGACCCTGGCCGAAAACATCAGCCAGTATCCCGACCGCTTCGCCGGCTTGGCAACCTTGCCGGCCAACGTGCCGGACAAGGCCGCCGAAGAACTCGACAGAGCGGTCACCAAGCTCGGCATGAAAGGCGCCATCATCAGCGGCACCGTCGACGGGCAGTTCCTCGATGACCCGAAGTTTGAGGCGATTTTTGCCCAAGCCGACAAGCTGCACACGACCCTGTATCTGCACCCGGGCATCATCTCTGATGAACAAAAGCAGATGCTTTACGCCAGCAAGGCCTATTCCGATTTCACCGCGACCATGATGGCCGGGGCGATGTGGGGCTGGCACATGGAAGCCGGCATCCAGGTGATGCGTCTGATCACCGCCGGCTTGTTGGAAAAATATCCGCATGTCAAGCTGGCGACCGGCCATTGGGGCGAGTTCGTGCCGATGTTTTTGGAACGGCTCGACGGCTTCGGCCCGTTTGTTTCGAAGCTGCCGCTGAAGTTTTCGGATTACTACAAGCGCCAGGTCTACCTGTCACCATCTGGCATGTTCACTGCGCCGCAGATGCAGCTGGCGTTGACCGAAGTGGGGGCCGATCACATCATGTGGTCTGAAGACTTCCCTTATGTGCAAGCCGGCAAAACGACTCGGCAGTTCCTCGAACAAGCCGACCTGACAGCCACGCAACGCGAAGCGATCGCCCACAAGACGGCCGAAACTGTCTTTGGGCTATAAAAAGGAGAATACAATGCAAATTGGAATCATCGGCGCCACCGGCCATATCGGCCAAGGCATCACCAAAGCGGCTTTGGCAGAAGGGCATGACGTCACGGCGTTTGTCCGCAACGCCTTGAAGGCCAGAGATCTGTTCGGGCCGGCTGTGGCCATCGTCGAAAAAGACGCGCTGGCTTTGACCCGAGCCGATCTGGCAGGCCTCGACGTCGTGATCGATGCGTTTGCGTCGATCGCCACCCCGACCGCGCACCTGGATCTGGCCACCAAGCTGATCGGCTTTTTCCGCGGCGACACGCGCACCCGCTTGATCTTCATCATCGGGGCCTCGAGCTTGCACACCCCAGACGGCAACACCTTGTTGGCGGACTTGCAGAAGCAATACGCCGATCAGCCGTGGCTGGCAGGGATGGTGCAACAAAATCACGAGCTCGCGTTCCTGCAATGGGTCGACGACGTGCAATGGACAGCGGTCACGCCGTCTTCAGAATTCACCGACGGTCCCAAGACCGCCTATAAGCTGGGCGGCAGTGAGTTGATGACCGGCGCAAACGGCAAGTCAGAGGTGTCGGTGGCGAATTTTGCCGCGGCCATCATGGCAGAGATCAAGGATCCGCAACACATCCGCCAGCAGTTTGCCGTCGTCGACGCCGAGGTGGCGCGATGATCGCAGACAAGCACGACAACACGATCACCAAGCAACTCCACACCGCCGCCAACATCACCATGCGCGCCTTGGAACAACGGCTGAAGCCACTGGGCGTCAACGGCAGCCAGTTCTTCTTCATCTTGAAGCTGCACGACGATCCTGGCATCACCCAAGACCAGCTCGTGCGCATGGACAGCCTCCATCAAAGCAACGTCAACCGCGAAATCGCGCAGCTGGCCAAGTTGGGGCTGGTCGACAAGCAAAAGTCACCCACCGACGGGCGCAAGTATATCTTGCGGCTGACGGCCGCCGGCGAGACGCTGTATCCGCAGGTCAAAGCCGCGCTGGATGCCCAAGAAGCCGCGCTGCATCAGGCGCTGGCCGGGCGGGTGCCGGAAGCCGATTTTTTGGCGGCGCTACGGGCGATCTCGCAACTCGAACAATAGAAAGCAGGGCGAACATGCCAGCATTGTCCATTAACGACAAAACGTATCCAGACTTGGTGATCCCGGAAGGTTATCAAGTCGTCTATGACCGGTTGGTGCCGCGCGAAAACAAGCAGGTGCACCTGCGCCGCTATCAGCCGGCCAGCCTGCCGGAAGAAGCGTTGAACCGCGAACACGTGACGGTGCTTTACGACGACAACGGCTTCTTGTATTCGTACAACGCGTTGACGCAATCGCTGAGCGGTGCGCTGCCGACGGAAAAACAAGCCTTTGCCATCGCGGAAAAACTGTGGCAGGCCATCGCGCCAGATTACCGCACCCAGCTCACGCAGCTGCGGTTGTTGGCCGGCCAACAGCGACACTATGTTGACGACGCAGGCCGCACCGTCACCATCCCCATCGTCTGGGCGAAGTATGCCAACGTCGTCCACGAAGGCAGTTACGAGTGGATCGGCTTGGGGCCGCAGGGGCGACTGGTCGAATTCGAATGTGACAACTATTGGGATTACGACGCAGGTCGGCAAAAAACCGAGATGTGGTACGGCGACGACTGGATCCGCGCCCGGCGCGGTTTAGCTCCGCAGTTGCCATCCCCGTGGCCGCTGGCGTAACAGGAGGCGCAACATGTTTGATTACAAGGTGTACACGCAGATCCCAGGTGCGTTGAGCTTGGCGGAAGCCGAGGCCATTTATCAGCGCCTGGCGCCAGAAACCCACCGAGACGACGAAGACTTTATGCTGTTGTGGTCAGACCTGTTGGCCGCCGCCAGCAACTATGTCGCCACCCGCAACCGCTGGGTGGTGATGACGGCGGCAGAACGCCAAGCCGCAGACGCCAGCCGCTCCAAGCAACACAACAATTTCATGGCGTGCCTGCAACCGCTCGGGCGCCTGGTCGCACCGGCCGACGATCAGGATTGGCTGATCGCAGCGCTGGGCGATCGCCAACAAGACCCGACCAAGCGCAAGCGCTGGGGCGATTTTGCCGGGTACTTGTTGCTGTTTGGCACGTTGGCAGGGCGCTGAACTAAGTGAAATAAAGAGATGAAGCGCACATCCGCAAAACGATGGGCGCTTTTTTGCCCAAACGAGGATGAATCACACTGACGCGTTTCCAAGTATAAAATCAAAACACACAAGCGCCTATGCATCCCGATTTCTTGAACCGGTTGCATAGGCGCTTGTTTGTCTGGACTAGAATCATCTTAAGTTCAGATCCTGTCCATATGTATGATTGATTTAGTCATCATCTGAGTCAGTGATGTTTTTTCCGTTGGGCTTGTCTAGCGTGAAGTTAACACCGTGTTTATATTCACCGTTCTTGTCTTTTGCTGTCCATTTATTAAGTTGTTTTGTGTTGATACCCGTCACAAGATAATTGACACTTGAACCCTTACCGTGAGAATAGGGAGTTTGCGAAAATAACCCAATGTAACTCTTATTGTAGATCACGTTGTCCAAGCCTGCGGTACCGGTGAAAACCCCCTCAAACGCAAATCCCGTTTGAAGTAACGAAGAGTCGTGCATCTGTTTCTTCATTGAAGCAGTGGCACTGTCGAGATATGATATCTGATTAAAGGTGATGTCTTCTTTACTAACCTTATTCCCAGTTTTATCCATAGTTACGATTGCCTTGATTTTTCGCGGCTTTGGCGCGTGATATGTTGCTGAAGCCCAGGCTTGCTTTTGAATCTTCTCATCGGTATCGTTCTCATCAATGGAGGCTCCCGTTACTTCCTTTTTAAACTTATTGAAGCTTTTACGTTCGTCAGTCTTGGCTTCTTTGATAATCTGTTTGTCACTCATTTTACTGAGTTCACCAAAGTCTTTTGACACAGCATCATATGTAGTCGCTTTACCGTTTTCCGTTACGATGATGTCATCCGGAACGTCAGTGCGGCTTAGGCTTGCCAAGCCCTCGTCCAAATCTTTATGCAGTACAAACCAAACTTTGGGCTTGCCCTGAGTTGCATCTTTGATGAATGCAATATGTTTTGCTTCATACCAATTACTTGATTGTGCGCCGGTAGATGTGCTTGAAGATCCGCCACATGCGGCGAGAAACAGCATCACGAACGAAACGGAACCAAGTGCAATGAGCCCCTTAAATCTTTTCATAAAAACCCCTCCAAAATGAATTCTGTACACAAAAGCGGGTACTGGATAATTATTAATAAAAATATAAAATATCCATTAATGAGTGTACTGCGCAATAATTGATGAATCAATAAGAAAATGTTCTGGAGAAAATACAGGCTTAGTTAGCGATGGACAGTGTCTGATGCCGGTATTTTTTCGTGTAGACATCAATCGATACTAGTCGCAGTGTAAATTATTCCAAATTACGCCATCGTGCAAAAGATAAAAAGATTGCGATAGTTTGAAGGATCCTGGCGGGAAACAAAACATTACATCGCCCAAAAAGGTTCACCTAGACTTTTGCCTAGATGAACCTTCTTTGTTTGCTCAGTTTTCGCGATAGTAAGCCTCAGACGCGTAGCCTGATTGGCCGGCACTGGTGATCAAGCGGTCCTTGTTGCTGTCAGAATCATCGGCTTCAGACGCTTTGACGCCTTTAGGCAAGATCGCTAGCGGCGCCATTGGCGAACCTGGACCGGAGATGAAGTAGCCATAACCGCCCACTGGGGTCCCGGATTGGGTCAGGTGCGAACCGGCCGTGATGACCATCGGCTGGCCGTTGCTGTCATGGCCGCTGACCACGACGCCGACATTGGGATCAAAATTGCTGCCGGCTGGGGCCGTTACTTTCTGTCCAGTGACGACCCAGGTATCGCCGGTGGTCGGATTTTTCCAGGTGCCGACCAGGCTGGCAAAATTATTGGCTGTCAGTTGACTGATATTCAGAGAGGACGCGGTCGTGGCCGGCTTCTGAGGTGCAGAAGCACTGCTACTCGAGGCGACACGGCTACTGGAAGCCTGGCTGCTGGAAACCGCGCTGCTGCTTGCGGCCGTGTGACTGTTGTTGGTCGTGGCGGTTTTGGCGACGGGCATGTTTTGGCCGTAGACGATGGTGACGTTGTTGTTGCTGGTCCACAATGCCACCATGTTATGTTGATTCTTCCCAGACTCACCGGTAATCGCCTGGAATTCGTCTGTCGTGTTCTTGGGATAAAACGTCACCGCCCAGTTGATTGCCACTTGGTCCGCGTCTGCCAGCGTCGCAACCAACGTGCCTTGCGTCTGTTTGAAGGCCAGTGGGTGCTGGTGGCCGTCTGTGGTCAGCTTGTTTCCCGCCAACTGCACCTCACCGATGGTCAGCGCCTGTTTGGTCGCGGTCATCTGCGATTGCACTTCAGGAGAGAACCCGGAATTCTTGCTCTTGCTACCGACCGCCGCCCACTTGCCGGCGATGCTGGTATAATCCCCGTGCCCGATGGCGGCAAAATCCATTGTTGTTGTTGGCTTCTTGGCTTTCTTCGGTTTCGCCGACGTGGCTTGGCTCGACTTGACCGAAGATGACGACTTGGCCGGTGCCTGTTGTTGGCCACACGCGGCTAACAACCCGATTGTCAATGCGATTGTTGCGATACCCATAATTTTTTTCATATCCTACCTCCCTCAACTCGTTAAATTGGTACCGCTTAACCATAGCCAAAGCCGCACCTGATTGTCAACGGTGCATGACTTGATCGTTAAAAAAATAGACGTCTCTTGCTGGGAGGCGTCCGTTTTCGTGTGCGTCACGACTCGGCTGGCTTGCGCTTGGTCGCCAGCTCGATCAAGGCAAAGCCGATGACCAAAGCCGCCACCGGGAAGATCAGGTTGGTCCCGTGTTTGAAGGCGGAGACGATGGTCGCGCCGCCGACGGTACAAAACACCACGCCGATCAGCGCGGTGACGATGCTGACAAGTTTCAATTTTTGCTGATGGGGTTCGTTCATGGTGAGCGCCTCCTTCGTGGTGAAAACGATTCGACAGCTATACCCTAACACATCAATAGAAAAAGCGCTTGCAGAGATCGCGACTTCCGGTTAAAGTAATACTAAAGTGGGGACGTGGCGAGGGGATCGCCAGAGTGGTCAGCAGGATCTTGGAGGAGGCTAAGATGAAAAAACCATTGATCGCCATCTTCGGCGTCAGCGGGGTCGTGATTTGTGTCTTGGCGGTGAGCGACTTTGTCACCAGTCCAGATAACTGGGCCAAGCGAGTCGCGATGCTCGCAGGCTTATTGATTTTCGGACTCTTGTACACCGGCCTTGCCATTGCGATGTCCCGCGGTAAAATGCAACGCCGGATCAATGCTGGCACCAAGCTTGGGTTCGGTTTGGCAACGGCGGCGCTGATCGTGGGCGTCGCGATGATTGGTTGGGTGATGGCGATGCAAGCGATCACGTTGCATGGTATCGCGATCGCATGGACGGTGCTGGCGTATTTGCTTTGTAGCTGGCTTGATGCGCTCGACAATTATCGCCTGGCAGCGTGAGTCAAACTGAATCGACAAAAAACGGCGACCGCTTTGGCCGCCGTTGGTCGTATCTGGCAAACGTGCTGACAAGTTTATTAATAACAGCGCGTTGATCTATCTTGCTGACGAATTGGCTTGAGATCCGTCTGGCAAACGTAATGCAGTGGTTCTTTATTTGCGACGTGTCAGGGAATCCCACCCACGCCAACATTTCAGCCAAATGTTGTTGACTAATGACACTGGTGCCAACTTGTATGGTAAAATAACGAAGCAGAAAGTTGATGACGGTTGGCAAATCCAATCACATTGTGAGGTGGTCGCCTATGGGTGATTCACAAACTCTAAGTGAAAGGGGGTGCCTTGTTGATTCCCGTTGCGGATGCAATCATGATGATGATCGCGTTTGGTAGCTTAATTGTTGCCTTGCTCGAACTAGTGGTTGTTATCGTGAAAGCAATGATTGAAGACGACAAAAAGAACCGTCGATAACTTCTTGGCTGAAGCGACGGTTCTCTGGTCCAATAAATGCCAGCCGTCTTAAACGGTCTGCATCGGGCGTGGTGGTCACACACCGCGCCTTTTCTGTATCTATTATATCATGATGATCAGTTACGTTCAAAGTCATGTTGATTCCCGGTGCTTCCGTTCGACTGCGTCTCGCTCCGAAGAAAAAACATGCTGATGCAATCATGTTAGTGATTGCGTTTGGTAGCTTAATTGTTACCATACTCGGACTAGTGATCGAGATCATCATGCTAACAGAAGACAGCAAAAAAGATCGTCGATAAACTCTTGGCGAGGGTTTCCGAGACGACCTTTAGTTGAAGAAATAATCTGCCAGCCGCCTTAAACGGCCTGCAGGAGCGGTGTGTTAGCGCACACCGCTCTTTATGTGCTCATTATATCATGGTTGCCAATAGCGTTCAAAGGGGATAACTGTCTGGACTGGACGGTAATATTTCTTCCTATTATATGGGAGCCTGATTGTTATCTTACTTGGACGAGTGGTCGAGATCATCATGCTAACAGAAAACAACAGAAAAGATCGTCGGTAACCTTCTTGGCGGAGTGACATCAATGATACCATCCCCACCAATCCCGCGCCAACTAAAACCCCCTGGATCGCCGAATCCAGGGGGTTCACGTACTAATTTAGTCTAACGTTTCCGGATGCCGTTGCAGATAAACCGCGTGGGTGTTGAGGAATTCTTCGATGCCGTGGCGGCCGTCTGCGCCGCCGACGCCGGATTCCTTCCAGCCGGCATGGAAGCCTTGGATCGCTTCGAAGTTGAAGCGATTGATATAGGTCTCACCGGCTTCGATGGTGTTGGCGGCATAGGCCGCGGCTTCCAGGTCGCGGGTGTAGATCGAGCTGGTCAAGCCATAGCGGGTGTCGTTGGCCATCGCCACCGCTTCTTTGAGCGTCTTGTAAGTGACGATCGGCAACACCGGGCCGAAGATCTCGTTTTGGACGATCTCCCAGTCTTGTTGGACGTGGGTGATGACCGTCGGCTGATAGAAAAAGCCGTGCGGGGTGTCGACCGGATGGCCGCCGGTGGTGACAACGCCGCCTTGGGCCACGGCGCGCTGCACCATGCCGTCGACTTTTTCCAGTGCCGCACGATTGATCAGCGGCCCCATCTCAGCACTCGGGTCGCTCGGATCTCCCACTTTGACCGCGGCGAGTTTCTCGGTCAGCTTCGCCACGAATTCATCGGCGACGTCTTCTTGGACGTAGACGCGCTCGGCGTTGTTGCAGACCTGGCCGTTGTTGTCGATCCGCGAATCGACAATGGCCTGCACCGCCATGTCGAGGTCTGCGTCTTTGGCGACGATTGCCGGCGCCTTGCCGCCGAGTTCCAGGGAGACCTTGGCCACGTGGTTGGCGGCGGTGGCCATGACCTTCTTGCCGGAGTTCACCGAGCCGGTGAGGCTGATGATGCCCACAGCCGGGTTGGCGGACAAGGCGGAGCCGATCGAGCTGCCACTGCCAGGGATCACGCTGACGACGCCGGCGGGGATGCCGACTGCATCGACCAGCTTCGCGAATTCCAAGGCGATCATCGGCGTCTCAGAGCTTGGCTTCAACACGATGGCGTTGCCGGTGACCAAAGCCGGCGCGAGCTTGCGCACGATCAAAAACAGCGGGAAGTTCCACGCGAGGATGCCGACCGCAACGCCGATCGGCTGCTTGGCGATCATGATATTTTCCGCAGGGTTGTCGGATTGGACGACTTCGCCTTCATACATGCGCCCGGCTGCGGCCATGTAATCGAGGTAATCCGCGGAAAAAGTGACTTCGGTTTCTGCCAGGCCGTGGATCTTGCCTTGCTCGCGGATCAGCAGGTCGATGAAGGTGTCGGCGTGGGCGCGCAGCTCGCGGGCCAGTTCCGCGAGGTATTTGCCGCGCGTCGGGGCCGGCAGTTCGCGCCAGGATTTCTGGGCTTCAACTGCCGCTTCAACCGCTGCGTCGGCTTCGGCGACAGTCGCCAGCGGGAAGGTGCCCAGCGGTTCTTCCGTCGCCGGGTTGATCACGGTTTCGGTGTCACCGGAAGCGGAATCGACGAACTTGCCGGCGAGATACATCTGATAATGTTTGAGTGCGGTCGTTGTGTCTGCCATCGGAAAAGTTACCTCCTTAAAATTCACATGCACCAAAAGAAAACGCTTACTCATTGATTTCACTCAGTATACAGCGGTTACTTTTTGTTTGCAAACGTTAGGCTTGTGCGTATTCTTTTCACAAGACAGACGCGCCGAGGATTTCTTGCGGCGGTGACGACGTGGAGGGATTCCACATTTTGTGATGCAGAAATGTTTTGAAAAAGTTTTTCGCCAAGTGATAGCGCTCACAGAACAGTTGAACCGGGTAAAATCTGTGATGAAGTTACGGTATAATGGTCGTGGCAAGCTAGGTAATTAAGGAGGTTTATTCATGATAGATTTTGATCGAGCGAAGAACCGTATCGGCACATACGCGGTGAAGTGGGACCAGCGCCAAGAAGTGTTTGGCGATCCCGACGTGTTGCCGATGTGGGTGGCTGATACGGATTTCGACGCGCCAGAGCCGGTGCAAGACGCGTTGATCGCGCGGGTGAAGCAGGCGCCGTTGGGCTACACGTTCATTCCCGATGAATTCAACACGGCGATCAGCAACTGGTACAAGACGCGCCATGGCGTGACGATCGCGGCAGACAACATCACGCCGGCGGCTTCGGTGATGACCAGCGTCGACCTGTTGATCCAGGCGCTGACGGCCAAAAACGATTCGGTGTTGATGTTTGATCCGGTGTACTTCCCGTTCTTCAACACCGTCAGCCAGCTTCAGCGCAAGCCGTTGATGTTCCCGTTGGCCAAGGACCATGCTGGGTTGCACATCGACTTCGACCACCTCGAAGCGTTCGTGAAAACTAACCGCCCGAAGCTGATGTTGCTGTGTAACCCGCACAACCCAGGCGGGCGCGTGTGGGATCACGACACGCTCGTCCACATCGGCGCCTTGATGGCCAAATACAATGTCCCGATCATCAGCGATGAGATCCATGGCGATATCATTTTTCCAGGCCAGCACTTCACCGCCATGCTCGCCGCGTGCCCGGAGTACCGGCGCCACATCTACACGTTGGCGGCGCCGACCAAGACGTTCAACATCGCCGGGCTCAAGTGCAGCTATCTGATCAGCTGCAACCCGAAGACGACCGCCGCCTTCAAGCAGCTGGAACAGCGCGGCAACTACGCGGAGATCAACACCTTGGCGATCACCGCTTTGATTGCGGCCTATTCGCAATGCGGCGATTACGTCGACGCGCTGAACGCCTACTTATACAAAAACTATCAGGCCTTGTGCGCGGGTCTGGATCCGGCCTATGACGTGATGGCCTCAGAAGGGACATACCTGGCCTTCATCAAGATCCCAGACGGCTTCAGCGAAGACGCGTTCTTCCAGGCCGCTGTTGCTAACGGCATCGGCATCCAGAAGGGCTCGCAGTTCGGCGAAAACGGCCGCGGCTACTTCCGGCTGAACTTCGGGACGCAACGCAAGAATATCGACTTGGCGATCGAACGGTTGAATCGGATCGTGGGCGCTAACGCCTGAGGGGAGAATGCCATAAAAGCATTACGCTACAGTCAGTGGCCGCCGCTAATCGCTGAGCTGGTATTGATGGGACTTCTCGGGTTCGAACAATTTGTATAACAAAAACGGGCGTGTGACAGTTGCCACATGCCCTTGTTTTTGTCACAGCCAGCCGATCTGAGACAACTGTAATAGGAAGAACACGATCGCGCTGATGCCGGCGAGCCCGAGGTTCCACCATTCGTCGACGGTGATAACAGGGATGGCCGTGATGCCTTGGCGATTGCGGAGGCGCTTGGCGCGGCGGTCGAGCACCGCGGCGATCAGTGCCAGCAGGAGCGGTTGCAACAGCAACCCGAAGCGCCCGCCCCAGCTATCCACGTGGCCGCCGCTACCAAAATGCATCGCCACTTGGCTTGGCGCCAACACGATCAAGCCGATCGTCACCACCACAAAAACACAGACGATACCCCACAACCAGATGCGATATTTTTTCATGCTCGCCACCTCCATCACGATGACTTTGTGTGATTGAAATCTCGACCAAATCATAGGCGCGTGGTGCGCAGAATGCAACTGAATTTTTCAGTATGACAAAACCCGCAAACATCAGGTGTCTGCGGGTTTTTGCGTCATAATCCTTTAGCCGCTACGGTCGACGCCAGAGTCCAATTGATCGTTGCCTGATAGTTTTGCTGATCGGCGTCTCCGGTCGGCGTCAACGTGAACTGCGGCGTCTGGCTGTATGCCGCAGTTGCGCCTGAGGCAATCGTCGCCGTGGGTTGCGTCGTCGATAGTACCGGTCCGCGTTGGCCGATCTGCAGCGAGAACGGAAACGCCTTTGAGTCCAGGGTGGCCGATAGCGCCCAGCCCGGCTCAGTTCGGGTGTCGCTGACTTTTAGTGGTGTCGACGTTAATGGCTTGGCCACCCGGTCATACACGTCCAGAGGCTTCAGTTGCCAGTTCAAGTTTGCCGGTACACTGGTCAAACTGAGTTCGCCATGAGGCTTGGAAACAGAGAAGCCGGCGAGATTAGACACAAGGGTGACCGGTTTGCCGTTGGGCGCTCCGGAAACGGTGAGCTGCAACAGCCGAGGGCGTTTGGCGGCGGTATTTTGGCTCAGCTGTTGAAACAGACTACTGTTACGTGGCGCCTGGAAGGCGACGGCTTCGTCTGCCAAGTTGTCAGTGTCACCGGTGGCGCCTTTGACATCACCAAATGCGTCGAGGGCTTGAATATCGTCATAGTTAGGGACTAACTGGCCTTGACTGTTGGCCTTGGTGCTGATCAGTGTCCACCGGTAATGCCAGTGTGTCGCCGGCAATTGCTTGCTGAGTTCCGTCAGACCATGGGCGGTGTAACACAGGCCGGTTTGGCTGACGACGTCGCCGTTGACATCGATGGCCGCCAGACCACCGACAGTAAGCGATTGTGTTGCGTGGGCTTGGCCTGCGGTGGCCGCCAAGGTCGCCGGCAGGCCGTCGCGGTTAGGATCCCAGTTGATCGCATCGCTGGCTTTGGCAGTGAAGGTCAACGGGTTGCCGCTGAGCTGTGGGGCCGTGAGATTATCGCTAGGTTGCCAGGCAATCAAATCGGTAGCGTCTGTCGGTGTGGTGGTCGCTGACGCCGTGAACGGTAGGCTACCTTCCTTGGTGCCAAACACCACGTTAGGCGCGGTGATGGTCAGGCCGGTGGCAGCTTGTTCTGCGCGGATCCATGCCAGTTTGGAGGCAGTAGGGGCGTTCGTGTTGCCAGTCGTGGTGTATTGAATGGCGTGCACTGCCGGTTTTTGTGGCGTGTAAGCAAAAGGCAACAAGGCGTCGTATTCGAACGGCCCCATGGTTTTGGCTTGGGTCTGCTGAGCGACTTTGGTGGCCTGAAAGCGTCCTTGTGCCGTTGGCGTCAGGCGCCAGATCCGCAGCCAAAACGTCAGCGGCTTTCCTAGGTCTGTCAAAATGCTGCGGTGATAGTGGGCATCCAACGTGATAGGTTGGCCGACGCTGGCCGTCACTGTCTTGTCTTGCAGGGTCTGGTCGCTAAAGCCGCTTTGGGTCAAGGATGCGGCCGGCGTCGGCGTGGCAGGGGGTTCATTCCAGTCGATCTTGGCAGGGTCTGGCGTTGGTGGCAAAACCGCGGCGTGCGCGGCCGTTGCTGTCAGTTCCCACATGCCGCCAATTATCAGTAAGACGGCCAGCCAGCGTCGCAACCGGCGTTTGGCCAACACGAACACCGCCAGCAATACCAGCACCCCTAAGATGCCGAGCCAAAGATCCAGGTGATCAGCGGTTTGCGGCAGTTGTGCTTGGGTGGTCGGAAGCAGGTTGCCCGGGGCGACCGGACCGACGCTGCCGACCACTTGCAAAGTTGCGTGCGAAACATTACCGGTCATGATTGCTTCCTCCTTTTGAACAATAAGACGATTACGGCGGCCGCCAAGGCGATCACCGCAGCGATCAAGGCATATACCCACCACGGCAAGACCGCTTGCACCGTCGGCCTGGTGCCTGGGACGGCGCGGGCTTGCGTGCCGGTGATAGTTAGTGGCTGGTGCAAGTCATAATGTTGCGTGCCAGAGTTCAGGCGCACACGCAAAGTATAGGTCCCAGGATGAAGCTTGTGCGTGCCCACAGGCAGGCGTAGCGGCATGATCGCCCCCGGTGCCATCTGCGCGTCTTGTAATTTGGCGGCCAAGACAGTCTTTCCGGCGGCGTTTTCCAGCGTCGTGTGCATGCTGATCTTCCCAAAAAGCCGGGCGGTGTGGCTGGCGAGGTTAGCGGAGATAGTTGCTTTGGCTGCTTCTAGCTTGGCGTGATCAAGTGTCAGATAAGGACGCGTCGCTAATGCTTTGGTGACGGTGAGATGTACCGGAGTGGCCAAGGTGAAGCGGTTTTGGATGCTACTTTGGCGCTTGGCCGCAAACTCAGGCTGATCGGTGACGTTAATGGCCCCCAGCTTTTCACCAGATTTCGCGGCAGGTGGCACCGCCAACGTCAGTGCCACTTGTTTGGTGCCATGCGCTGCCACGGTGACGTGCATGGACTTGCTCGTCCAGGCAGTGAGCGTCGGTTTGCCGGCCTTGGTCAAGTTAGCTTTGGCGGTGTACAATAGCTGACCGTTGCTGTCTGTGCTCGCCGGCACCATTTGCACCGTGAAGTTGCGAGCTTTGGCGGCGGTGTTGTTAATGGTGATGGGTAAGGCTTTGGTTGCACCTGGGGCGAGGGTGAATTGAAAATAGCCGCTCGGCTGATTGGCCGCCACCGAAAATTCGGCACCGGCGGCGTTGACCGGGGTCGCTGGCAGTAAGAAGCCGGCGACCAAGCCGAGCAACAACAAGAATCGTGACAAAGTGCGCCTCCTTTACAAGCAAGTGTGCCATAACCTAAAATCGGTGCAGCTGACCCTGAAACTGGGTCGCACTGCACCGACGCGTTGGGTGACATTAAAGGGCTTTGGTTTGAATCCCAGGCGTTAACGTCCAGAACAGGTCTGCTGTGTATGCGGCATTTTTGACGACCGCGGCGTTGGGAGTGGCAGATTGTTGGAGTTTTGCGGTGATCGCGGTTGCCGGCAGCTCCAGCGTCCCACGGCCGGTGTCATGCGACATCACGGTCGTGTCCTTGCCGGTTTCGAGCTGGCCGTTCAAGATCATGCCAGCCGGTGCATCGGTGGTGGAACCCAAGGTCAGCGTGGCAGCGTTGAGTTGATCTTTGTCATTGCTGCTGAAGGCGCTAAGTTTCGTGCTGAGGTGCCAGCCTTCTTTGATGTCTTGGCTACGTCCATCGACAACCTTCAGCGAGTCGGTGATTGTGGCCGAGTCTTTATGAAAGCCATTGTAAATTTCAAGCGCCTTCACTTTCCCAAAATTAAAATTCGGTGCAGAACGGATGGTCAGTTCACCAGCGCTGTCGTCGTCGACAATCTGAACCTGGGCTTGAGTTTTTGAAGCTGTGTTCGTTTGGTCCGGAGTCACCTGGTCTGTGGTTGCAGCGGCGACTGGGGTAGTTGCAATGGCAAGGCCTGCGAGGACCCCGCTGAAGAGAATGAGTTGTTTCATAGTTGATAGCCTCCTATAAGTATGTATTAATATATCTTAATACTGCCAAAGCTTATCAAATACCTTTTGTATATTCAATATAAAACGCAAAAAACAATATATAAGCACGATTATCTAATAATAGATAATAAATTGAGTTATAAAAGCAGTTGCTGTCATTAGGTTCCTTGCTTGCCGTCTTGCTGGCGTTTGCCGCGTAAAATCAGTATGATAGAGGCAAAATTTATTGATGATTTAGGAGGCAAAAATGCGTATTTTAACGTTATACGCCTTACCCAAGGCACAGCGCCGCCAGCTGTTGGCGGCCGATCCCAGTTTTGAATTTGTTTCACGCGATGACTACCGTCCGGAGATGGCGCCGACGATCGATGTCATCCTGGGCTGGAACCGCGACGCAGCGGCGATCATTGCCCGTCCAAACAAGGTAGGCTTCGTGCAGGCGATGTCGGCCGGTGTCGATTATCTGCCGCTGCAAGCATTCGTCGACCAAGGCATCGAGTTGGCGAACACCTCTGGGATCCACGCCGAGCCGATCGCGGAATATGTTATCGGCGGGGTCTTGAGTTTTTATCGCGGCTTGTTTCCGGTTGCCACGACCTGGGACACCCGCGAACGGTTCCACCAGATGGGCACGCTAAGAGATCGCCACGCCGTGATCTTTGGCACCGGCCACATCGGTTCGCGCATTGCCACGCACCTGCGGCAGTTTGGCGTCAACGTGTTGGGCATCAGCCGCCATGGCAACCCCGATCCCGCGTTTGATCAGGTGGCGACGGCCGCCGCAGGTCAAGCCGCGATCGCCGGCGCCGATATCATCGTCAACGCGATGCCGCTGACGGCTGCTACCCAGGCGTATTTCGACGCGGACTTTTTTGCGAAGCTGACCGCCAAGCCCTTGTTCATCAACATCGGCCGCGGGGCGACGGTCGATCAAGACGCGCTGATTACGGCGCTGACGACCACGTTGCGTGGGGCGGTGCTCGACGTGTTTGCCCAAGAGCCGCTACCAGAAAACAGTCCGCTGTGGCAATTGCCCAACGCCTTGATCACGCCACATGTGGCCGGACAAACCGAGCACTTGCGCGAGCAGGTCGGGGAGATTTTTGCCCAGAACCTGCAGGCCTATGCCGCGACAGGCAAGCCGGCAATTCATCGCGTGGATTTGGCCGCCGGGTACTGACAGCGGCCAAATCATGGTATACTATTCATGTAATCGGTTGCATCAAAAAGGGAGGAAATGCCATGAGTCAACGCACCACGGAGATCATCAGCCTGCTAGAAGATGCCTTATTAACCAAGCGTCCCGTTAAAGTGAAGACGTTCGATCACCAAAGACTGCACGGGGTCATCGACGCCATCACGCCGGGCCAGGTTAAACCATACCAAGAACGGAGCACCGTCACGATTACCACCACCAAAGGCGCCAAGCGCGTGCCAGAATACGCCATCGTCCAGATCGCTTGGGCGTAACTTAACGCAAACCAGATAACAAAAGGCCGTGAGCCCCGGAATTTCCGGAAGTTCACGACCTTTTTTGGCGCGGTTAGCGCGTGTAGGTGAATGTCTTGCGTTCCCATTGCGATGTTGGCTGGTAGCTGCCGCCGGTTACGGACTGCACGCGGACTTGATTATTTGGCAATGGGGTGAGGGTCAGATTGAGGCGGGCGCCGCCTGACGTTGCGAAAAGGTCGATCTCAAGATTATTGCCTTTTTGGACGGGACCACCGTACAGATCGACTGGACGCTCGCCGTTGCCGTCAAGCGGGCCAGGCATATAAATGACCACAGAGTTGGCGTCACCATCGGCTTCTTGTTGCTCCTTGGCGTTTGCGTGATCCATTTGCCCGCCTCTGAAGTCGTTGGCATGGGCGTTGTAGATGGCAATGGCATCCGTAGTCGTCACCGGCTTGACCGCCGCCGCGCGACTCGATGCCGCGGCACTGGCGGCCGTAGCACTGGCGCTTGCCGCGGTCTTGGCACTGGCCATTGCGGCGCTGGAACTGGCTGCAGCTTTTGAGTTGGCTAGCGCCTTGGCGCTAGCTGCGGCTTGAGAACTGGCCGCGGCTTTGGAACTTGCGATCGCCTTAGCGCTGGCGACTGATTTGGAATTTGCTTTGCGCTTGGCGGTGTCCTTTTTCGACGTCTGCTTGGCGCTGGTCGTCGCCTTGCTACTGCTGTCTTTGGCGCTGCTGGCGTTGTTCCCGCACGCGGCCAGGGTGATGGCGGCGACTGCCACCGTCAGCCAGGTAAGGCCTTTTTTGATCATCATGTTTCTCCTCCAAAAGAAATATGTTTATCCAAAATAATGATTACTCTAGATGATCATAAGTATAGTTGTGGAAGGGTGTGGAAACAAGTTGTGCGCGTGCCAATTTTGGCCACAAAAAAACGGCTGAGCACTGCCCAGTCGTTGCGTTTGTCCCTATTATAGTTTCAGCAAATTCGAATCAGCTGACCAACAAGTCGATGATGTCTTCTTGCGGAATGCCGGTGAAGTATTGATTGAGATCGAAGTCTGCCAAGGCCGCTTCGATGTGTTGCCGATCGAACACGATCCCGGTCAAGGCCGCCGCGATATCCTGGACGTCTTTTGGCCCGAAGAAGTCGCCGTAGAACTTCACGCTGGTGAGCTTGCCGGCGTCGGTGGTCAGCCGCGCGTCGATGGTGCCCATGTCAAAATGCTTGCGGCGCTTGGTTGTGTAGGCCGGGGACTTGCCAAAGTTCCAGTCCCAGTTGGAGAAGACGTCGGCGTTGATCTTGTCGATGGCGACCTGGTCTTCTGAGGTGATATGGTATTCGCGGTCTTTGATGGTGTCAACGGTATCGACCCCGAACAGCCGCATCAACAAGATGTCGCGGAATTCCGGCACCGTCAGCGACTGGAACTTAGGATCCAGATATGGGCGCAGGTTGGTGACCCGGCTGCGGACGCTTTGGATGCCTTTGGAGGCGATCTTGTCGGCCGGTACGTTCAAAACCTTAGGCACTTCAGACATGTCGACATCGAGCATCAGCGTGCCGTGGCAGAAAGTCTTGCCGTTACGGGAATACATGGCAGAGCCCGAGAACTTGCGGCCGTCGACCAGAATGTCGTTGCGGCCGGAGACCTCTGCAGTAGTGGCGCCCATGCTGTGCAAGGCGTCGACAATCGGTTGGGTGAAGGACTTGAAGTCCCCGAATTCTTCGGAATCAGAATCCACCACAAACGAGAAGCACAGGTTGCCCAGGTCGTGGTACACCGCGCCGCCGCCGGAAGTCCGACGGGTGACGGTGACGTCGTGTTGCTGGATGTAATCGAGGTTGAGTTCTTCTTGGGCGTTTTGATTGCGGCCGATGATCACGCTGGGCTTTTCATAATAGAAAAGCAGCAGGGGTTCATCGAACTGCTTGTTGTTCATCAAATATTGCTCCGTGGCAAGGTTTTCACGGATATCGTGTTTAGGCATGATAACGTAATACATTGATTGTTCACTCCTATCTTTGACTTTACTGTCTTATTGTAAGCGTTGTGCCCGCTTTTGAAAACCCTTGCGTACAAAGTAATGTTTTCACAAGTGCAAAGACCAAGTCACTGCGCTATAATTGCTGTCATATACAAGCCGAAAGGGGCAATGGTGCAATGACAAGATACCAAGATGATCTGTACGAAGCCGTGAATGGTGAGTGGGCGAAGACGGCCGTCATTCCAGACGACAAGCCAACCACAGGAGGGTTTGCGGACCTGGCAGACGACGTCGAAAAAAAGCTGATGGCAGACTTTGACGCGGTCGCCAGCGGCACCAAAAAGGCACCGGACAGCTATTTCCAAGAAGCAGTCCGGCTGTATCAGCTCGCCGGCGACTTCAACGCCCGCGACGCAGCCGGCATCACCCCGGTGCTCGACCGTTTGCAGGAATTGCAGGCCGTCAGCGACCTCGCCGACTTCAACAAGCAGTCCGCAACGCTTGACGGGGACCTTTTCCCGCTGCCATTCAGCGCCAGTGTCGAGCCCGACATGAAAGACACGGCGCACAACGCCTTCACGATCTCAGGCCCGGGCACGATCTTGCCGGACACCACGTATTATGGCGACGACAACGCCCAAGGTAAGCAGCTGATCGCGTTGTGGGAAGACATGGCCAAGAAGGTCTTGGCCCAAACTGACCTGACGCCGGCCCAACAAGCCGACTTTTTGGCCGACACCATCGCCTTTGACGCGGATATCGCCACGCGCGTCAAGAGTTCAGAAGAATGGGCGGACTATCCTAAAGCCTATAACCCGAAGCCGTTTGCAGAAGTCGCCAAAAAGTTTGGTGCCTTCAACTTCACCCAATACGCCGACGCGGTGTTGCCAGTCCATCCCGATCAGGTCATCGTCGCCGATCCGCGGTTCTTAGATGAGTTCACGGACCTGTTCAACGCCGACAGCTTCACCAAGTACCTGCACTGGGCGTACGTCACGGAGCTGTTGTCCAACACCAGCTACCTGTCCGACGACCTGCGCGTGCTCGGCGGCACCTTCAACCGCGCGCTGTCCGGCTTGCCGGCCGCACCTAGCCACGCCAAGCACGCCTATCGCCTGGCCAACCAGATGTTCTCCGAGCCGATCGGGATCTACTACGGACGCACGTATTTTGGCGAAGCGGCCAAGGCCGACGTCACCAACCTGGTCGAAAAAATGATTACAACGTACAAAAAGCGCCTGGCCAACTCCAGCTGGCTGTCGCAGCCGACCAAAGACAAGGCGATCGTCAAGCTCAACACCATGGTGCTCAAGATGGGCTACCCGGACCGCGCCAATAAGGTGTACGACCTGTTGCACGTGCCCGCAGACGCTGACCTGTTGACGGCTGTGCTCGCCATTGCCAAGACCCGCCACGCCTATCGCCTGGCGCAGTTGAGCGAACCCGTCGATCGCACCGAATGGGCGATGCCGGGTCACTTGGTCAACGCGTGCTACGACCCGTCGCGCAACGATATCACGTTCCCGGCCGCCATTTTGCAGGCCCCGTTTTACGCGTTGTCACAAAGCGACAGCGAAAACCTCGGCGGCATCGGCGCCGTGATCGCCCACGAAGTCTCGCACGGCTTCGACAACAACGGCGCGCAGTTCGATGAATTCGGGAACCTGGCCGACTGGTGGCAAAAGGCCGACTACGACCACTTCAAGACCTTGACGCAGGCAATGATCGACCAGTTCGACGGCTTAGAGACCGAAGCCGGCAAGGTCAACGGCAAGCTGGTCGTGTCCGAAAACATCGCCGACGCCGGCGGCCTGGCCGCGGCGCTGGCCACGGCCAAAGGCCTTGACGATTGCGATCTGCACGCCTTCTTCATCAACTGGGCCCAGATCTGGCGGATGAAGGCACGCAAGGAATACATGCAGCTATTGCTGTCCATCGATGTCCACGCGCCAGCCAAGCTCCGCGCCAACGTCCAGGTTCAAAACCTCGATGAGTGGTACACCACGTTCGACGTTCAACCCGGCGACGCGATGTATCTCGCTCCAGACAAACGCATCACGATCTGGTAATTTAACCGCAACACAAAAAGAGGACAAACCCGCGTGGTTTGTCCTTTTTGGCGTGGTCGTGATTATGGGGTGGGGTTCTGGTTCGGGGTCGGGTGCGGGCGAAAGTGACTCCAGCAGGTTCAATCTGTCGTGGAGAGGGTGCTCGGCGGAGCTAACTTCGTCTGCGACGAAGTGGATCTCCACCTGCGCTTGGCTGTAGGCGACAAGTCGCCAACAGCCATCTCACCACGTCAGATTGACCTGCTTCCGTCACTTTCGCCCGCACCCTGGGTCCTGCGTATCTGGATAGTTTGGTGTAATCATAGATAAAGTTTCTCAGCAATCGGAATTCTGGGGTTCGGATTTCATGTGGCAATACACAGTAATTATTGTGAGCCTGTTATTTTAAACATGCAGTATCGTAGGTTGTACATTGATGGAATGTTATCTGATGTTGTCTCAATTGAGGATGGGGAAGCAGAACTACTTCGCATACTTCCAATCAGATGAATCCACATCGATAGCGTTTCAAGGACAAGTTTATTTGCCGATATGTCTGTTCCGTTAACTCAAAAATTGCCGCTTTAGTTGTGTAGACCGCAAATATGAGGACGGGGTGTGCGGAGACGGGCGATGGCTCAGGACAAGGACAAAACCGTGTGGTCTATCCTTGTTTGGCGTGGTTATGATTATAGGGGCTGTCCTCCGGGAGGAAGTAGGCTAGCTTTGCTACGCCGGCAATGCAACTCTGCAAAAATTGTGGCAATTCGTTGTCACAGATAAGAGTGTTGAGTCATGAACTCGGATTCTACTTCGACAACAGGATTGCTTGGTGGTGGTCGTTTTGCTATGTCTCGGAAATACGCTTTGGGTGATTAGGATGCAAACTCGAGGAAGGGGTAAGGCTTTGATTTAGCAGAAGCGGTGGTTTTCAAGTGACGAAAATATGGTCGGTCTAAACTATCCGAATATGTAGAATCTAGGGTGTGGGGGAAAGTGACGGAAGCCGGCAATCTGATGACGTGGTGAGATGGCTGTTGGCGACTTGTCGCCTACAGCCAGGCGCAGGGGGAGATCCACTTCGTCGAAGACGAAGTTAGCTTCACCGAGCACCCTCTCCACGACAGATTGATCCGGCTGGAGTCGTTTTCCCCCACACCCGGCCGTTCCAATACCCCCAATTTTGGATGAAAAAAAGCCGACCAGATTAGCTGGCCAGCTGCTTGAGTGCGTCTGGGCGGAAGCCGGAGAAGGCTTCGATGCCATCGGCTTCGAGGACGGGAACGGCTTGGAAGCCTTTGTCCTTGAGGTAGTCGATATATTCAGGTTCGCTGTTGATGTTGTGTTCGGTAAACGTGATGCCGTGTGTCTGCAGGTAATGCTTGGTCATGCGGCACTGTGGGCAGCCGTTCTTTGTAAATAATGTGACGTCGGTGTTCATATTAATCGCCTCTCTGTTAACTGATAAATATAGTATACCCGATATGGTGGGTGCCGTCAAACAAAAACACCATATCTAGCGACGACCGATTTTGGCCGCTAGATATGGTGCACTCATCATTATACACACACAAGGCTGCAATGCAACTTACTTTTTTACAGGATCGGGGACAACAGGCGCGAAAAGCGCTGCTTGAAATGCAACCAGTGGCTTTGTTCTGCGATCAACTCCGGCGTCAAAAGGTAGCAGTCGTCCAAGTCGCGCTGGAAGGCGGCCGCGAGTCTGGCGGCGACGGCCTGGTCGTAGATGAATGCGTTGACCTCGAAGTTCAGCTTGAAACTGCGGATATCCATGTTGGCGCTGCCGACGCTGGCGACGTTGCCGTCGATCACCATGGTCTTGGCGTGCAGGAAGCCTTTTTGATAATGGTAGACCTTTACCCCGACGCGCGTCAGCGCCGCAGCGTAATATTGCGACGCTCGGAAAATGAACGGGTGGTCGGGCATGTTCGGGATCATGACGCGCACGTCGATGCCGGCCAAGGCGGCGGCGACCAGCGCGTCATACACGGTGTCGTCTGGGATCAGATAAGGCGTCTGCAGCCACACAGAGCGGGTGGCGCCGGTGATCATCCGCACATAGCCGGCCTTGATCTGCTGGCCGATGCTGTCGGGACCGGAGGCGACGATTTGGATGGCGTTGCCAGGTTGGCCTTGCATCGCCGTCAGCGGGGCGTTGGGGTAAGGCAGCTGGCGGCCACGCCGCACGGTCGCGTTCCAGTCCATCGTGAACTGGATCTTCAAGGCCATGACAGTGTCACCGACGACGCGCAGGTGGGTGTCGCGCCAAAAGCCGAACTTTTTGCTTCGCGAGACATATTGGTCGCCGACGTTGAAGCCGCCGATGTAGCCGATGGTGTCGTCGATGATGACGATCTTGCGGTGGAGCCGGTAGTTCATGCGAAAATCCGCGATCAGATGCTTGGAACTGAAATAAGTTTCCGCACTGCCGCCGGCTTGAACCAGCGGGTGCCACCAGCGCGTGGTGGCGCCCATCGAGCCCCAAGAATCATAGACGACGCGCACCTCGAGGCCTTGTTTGGCCTTGGCGATCAACAAGTCGCGTAGCTGGTTGCCCAAGGCGTCGTTATAAATCGTGTAGTATTCGACATAAATATAGTGCTTGGCCGCTTCGATGTCTGCAAACAGCGCCGCGAACTTGTCTTTGCCGTCAAAATACAGCTGCACAGATTCGTTGGTCAGCACAGGCGCCCGCGCGGTGTTCAAAAACAGGTTGATCAGCTCTTGGCCGGTCGGGGTCAACGACGCTTGCGGCAGGAGGTTGCCGCGGACGTTGGCGCGTTTTTGCAGCTGGACGAACGCCGCGATCCCGTGCGCATATTCGGCGTGGATCAGTTGCATTTTTTTGGCCGATAGCCGCCGGCCGACGAACAGGTAGATAACAAACCCGAGCACCGGCAGGAAGATCAGCACCAACAGCCACGCCCAGGTGGTGGCGATGTCGCGCACGGAGCGCAACACGGTGAAGATCGCGCCAAGCGTGTTGATGAATAACAAGCCGATGATCAGCCAGCCGAATAGCGACATAAGGTCCTCCTACACAAACAAATAAAAAAATTTTGAATTATTCTCTTTACTTACATTTTGTCAGTTGATACAATAGCTCCATACTCAAAAACATAAAGGTGGTAACTGATTTGAACACAGATGTATTGAACGCATTGAAGAAACGCCGCTCCATTTACGCTTTGGGCAAGAACGTCCAGGCTTCCCAAGACGAGATCGTTAAGCTCGTCGAAGACGTCATCCAAGAAACCCCGACGGCCTTCAACTCCCAGACGACCCGCGCCGTTTTCCTCTTTGGCGACAAGCACGACCAGCTTTGGGACATCGTGGTCAAGCGCCTCGAAACCGAAGTGCCAACCGCAGAAGCCTACGAGAAGACCAAGGCGAAGATCGCCAGCTTCAAGGCCGCTTACGGGACCATCTTATTCTTCACCGACACCGCAGTGGTGCACCAGCTTGAAAAAGACTTCACCTTGTACGCAGACAACTTCGCGACCTGGGCAGAGCAGGGCCAAGGTTCCGCTCAGCTCAACACGTGGACATCTTTGGCCAACAACAACATCGGCGCTTCTATCCAGCACTACAACCCGCTGATCGATTCCCTGGTCGCTGACGCCTTTGATATCCCAGCTAACTGGAACCTGCGTGCGCAGATGCCATTCGGCTCGATCGAAGCCCCAGCCGGCGCCAAGGACTACATGAACCGCGACGATCAGTTCAAGGTCTTAGGTTAATTCTAACAAACTAAATCAGTGGCAGAAAATCTTTTTGCCGCCTGTCGCCTCCGACCATGATCGTGGTTGGAGGCGATTTTTGGTTATGTCTTGGGCAAATGATCTGTGCGCTTCGTTTACAACAGAGAAAACTTGAACCCTGGGATGGCGATTTCTGAATTTAGCTGCACTGACGGTAAACTGAAACTATCTATCGAAGGCTTCTGAGCGGGCGGGACTGGCAACGTGTAGGGGAAAAGGGCATGGCAGTGACAAGAATCGTGTCTATGAGACGGCTTGCCGACAAGATTTTCTCTACGTTGAAGATTCCGATATAGCCGACGTCGATTCGGTTTTGTATCGGTGATATGATCAGGAAAACTGAGATCTAAGGGGCATCGGTGCAGTTTAGTAGCGACGCGAAGGCGGCAATGACGAGACGCCGTGACAACCAGAACGCCTGTGAGACAGCTTTGCTGGCTTACCGGTGTTCTGGTCGGCAGAATCAGAGACGCGAAGCGGCTTTGATTCTAGGCGGAAGCTCCTTGCGAAGCAAGAGCTGAAGCCGGCCGCATAGCGTCTCGCCATTGCCGCCGCAGCCCAGCGGCATCTACCATCCACCTCGAACCGCTCAGAAGCCGGCATCAGCTTCCGCCTGGTGCAGACCTTGTTGCGCCAACGCATGAGCGCCGTGGTTTTGGCGCTCGGGGATCCACTGGCAGATGACGGGATCGAAACGGTCGACCACCGTCATCAGCGCGGCCAGCTCGGCGGCGTAGTGCTTCGCGTAGCCTTTGTTCAGCGCGTCGATCACCAGCCGCGAATCGCTGCTGTAGCTCACCATGCCGTGCAAGTCCAATGCCACCAGCCGCTCGAAGCCGGCCTTGGCCGCCGCGAACTCGGCTTCGTGGTTGGACATGGCCGGTAAGGGGGCGTGGGTCTGGTCATGGACGCCAGGGGCGACGATCAAGATCCCGACACCGCCAATTCCATGGTTGCCTTTTGTTGCTGCATCTGTGTATAGTCGTATCATGAAACTATCTCCTAAAGGAAGTGACTCGTCGTTGCAACGCTTCTATTATCAGCCAGCATGGCTTGATTTTAGCATTTTTTGGGGTGGGATAGTGGCCGGATTGGGCTTGTGTATCATCATCCAGATGGAATTTGGCGCCTATGACAACCTGTATTGGCCGGCTGTCGGGCTAGGGGTGGCTTTGGTGCTCGTGGTCCTCAGGCAGATCACGAGCTTCAAGCTGAGCCTGAGCGCCACCCGGTTGACTTTGGGCCGATTTTTCGCCAGCAATCGCCTGTCGATGCCGCTTGCGGCCGTTACCGAAGCCAGTGCAACCGCACATTCTATTACCTTAACCACGAAATCGTATGGTAAAATTACTATTGTTCGCCTCGCACGCATGGCGCAATTGTTAACGGCGCTGAAACAAGCGAACATTCATGTCGCCACCACGCAGTCGTTACGTTCCTGAGTGAAGCGTTCACTCACGGGGTTTGAGGAAAGGAGCACTATATTGTCTGATATTGAAATTGCCCAAGCTAATGAAGCTTCCGAAATGAAGCCGATCACCGAAGTCGCTGCCACCGTGGGGTTGACCCCAGATGACCTCGAATTATACGGAAAGGCCAAAGCGAAGCTGAGTTATCCGACGCTACGCCGGCTTGCCGACAAGCCGCTTGGCAAGCTCGTGTTGGTCACATCGATCAACCCGACGCCGGCCGGAGAAGGCAAGTCGACGGTAACCATCGGCTTAGGCGACGCGTTGAACCTGCAACACCACAACGCCGTGATCGCGCTGCGGGAGCCGTCTTTGGGCCCGGTCATGGGCATGAAAGGCGGCGCCACAGGCGGCGGCTATTCTCAAGTCGTGCCGATGGAAGACATCAACTTACACTTCACCGGCGACATGCACGCGCTGACGACGGCCGTCGACACCTTGGCCGCCTTGATCGACAACCATTTGCAACAAGGTAACCAGCTCAACCTCGATCCCCGCCGGATCACCTGGAACCGGGTGCTGGATATCAACGACCGCGCCTTGCGTCACACGGTGATCGGCATCGGCGGCGCCACCAGCGGCGTCCCGCGGGAAAACTCGTTTGACATCACCGTGGCATCCGAATTGATGGCGGTGTTGTGTCTGGCCGAGAACATGCACGACCTCAAGGCCCGCATCGCCAACATCGTGATCGGGTATACTTACGATAAAAAGCCGGTGACCGTGGGCGACTTGGGCGTCACCGGGGCCATCGCGATGTTGCTCAAAGACGCCTTGAAGCCTAATTTGGTGCAGACGCTCGCCCACACGCCAACGCTGATCCACGGCGGCCCGTTTGCCAACATCGCGCATGGGTGCAATTCCGTTTTGGCGACCAAAACGGCGCTGCAGTTAGGCGACATCGCGCTGACCGAGGCCGGCTTCGGGGCCGATCTCGGTGGCGAGAAGTTCATGGATATCAAGTCTCCGGTTTTGGGCAAGACGCCTGATGCCGTTGTGATCGTGGCGACCGTGCGCGCGCTGAAGTATAACGGCGGTCAATCGCTCAAAGAATTGACGACCGAAGACCTCACCGCACTGAAGGCGGGCTTGCCTAACTTGCTGCGGCACATCCACAACATGCAAGAATACGGCCGGCCGGTGATCGTGGCGATCAACCGCTTCACCAGCGACACCGACGCGGAGATCCAGATGCTGATCGATGCCTGTGCCAAAGTCGACGTGCCTGCCGTGGCGGCCGATGTCTGGGGCCAAGGCGGCAAAGGGGCACTAGAACTGGCAGACGCGCTGGTTCAAGCCTTGCAGGCGCCAAGCACGTTCACGCCGTTGTACGACGTCAACGCAGACGTCAAGGCCAAGATCCAAACCATCGTCCAAAACATTTACGGTGGCGCCGACGTGGCTTACGACCACAAGGCAGAGCTGGCGTTGAAGACCATCGCCGCCAACGGCTGGGAACACCTGCCGATCTGCATGGCCAAGACCCAATACTCGCTGTCTGACGACCCCAAGGCACTGGGGGCGCCGACTGGCTTTACCATGCACGTGCGCGATATCATCCCAAAGCTCGGCGCCGGCTTCTTAGTCGTGATGACCGGCTCCGTCTTGACGATGCCCGGTTTGCCAAAGCGTCCGGCGGCCATGAACATGGATGTGTCTGACGACGGCGTGATTTCCGGGCTGTTCTAATGTCCGCTTGGCCCCACAACCCGCTGAGCGCCGCGCAACTGGCACAAGCAGAGGCGATGACGTTTGCCAATACGCAAGGGTTCATCCCAGGATTTGGCAACTTGAACCCGCGGCTGATCTTGGTGGGTGAGGCCCCGGGCGAAACCGAGGTCGCTGCCAAGCGGCCGTTCACCGGCAGGGCAGGCGCGAAGCTGGACTTGATGCTAGCCGCCTTGGGGCTGACGCGCGCAGACGTGTTTATCACCATGAGCTTCCACCGCCGGCCGATCCGGACAAAAAACGGCAAGCTCGCCAACCGCCCGCCGACGCAAGCGGAGCTGTTGGCAGAAGGCTGGCTACTCGACGCGGAACTCAACGCCTTGCCGCCGGTGCCGATCTTGGCGATGGGCAACACCGCCTTGGCGCGGCTAGATCACGGGCGGGTCAAAGACTTCCACGGCCAAACCCGCCAGATCCGCCGCCTGCAGGTGCAAGCCGGCGTTTTGGTGCCTGGGCCCAGCTGTTCATTGGCGGTGTGCGCACATCCGGCGGCGTTGTTGTATCGCCAGGCGACCCAAACGCAGACTCTTGATGATCTGCACCATATCAAACTCTTTTTGGAGGCTTCCTAATATTGTTGATTTATTTAATCTTTGCCGTTGCGCTGATCGCCTGCGACCAGCTGATCAAAGCCTGGGTGGTCGCGCATTTGGCGCTCGGGCAGACGATCAGTTTCATCCCCGGCGTGTTGAGCTTAACGCACATCAAAAACACCGGGGCGGCTTTTTCGATGCTGGAAGGCAAGCAGTGGTTCTTCTACATCATCACCGTGGTCGCCGTCGGGGTCGTGTTGTGGCTGTGGCGTGATTCCAAAGGCTACCGGGTTTACCGGCTGGGGCTGGTGTTTATCCTCGCCGGGGCGTTAGGCAATTTCATCGACCGCCTGCGCCAAGGCTTCGTCACCGACATGTTCCAGGTGGACTTCATGAATTTTGCCATCTTCAACTTCGCCGACGCGTGTTTGACCGTCGGGGTGGTGTTGGTGTTGATCCACCTGCTGTTTTTTGACGGCAAGAAGGCACGCCGATGAGCACATTCACGATCACGACCCAATCCGGGCGGCTGGATAAAGTCATTGCCGCCACGCTGCCAGACACCACGCGCTCCCAAGCGCAAAAATGGCTGGAACACGGCCATGTCACCGTCAACGGTGACCTCGCCCAGGCCAAATACAAGGTCCGCGCAGGCGACGTGGTGGCCGTCACCAAGCCCGAACCGATCCCGTTGGAAGCCAAGCCCGAAGCCATTCCGCTAGATATCGTCTATGAAGATGACGACGTGATCGTCGTCAACAAGCCTCAAGGCATGGTCGTCCATCCGGCGCCAGGGCATCCCGACCACACCTTGGTCAACGCGATCTTGGGGCACACAACGCTCACCGGCATCAACGATGTGTTGCGCCCGGGCATCGTCCACCGCATCGACAAAGACACCAGCGGCTTGTTGATGGTCGCCAAGACCCAGGCCGCCCAAGTCAGCCTGGCCGCGCAGCTGAAGGCCAAGACCTCCAGCCGCCAGTATCTGGCGATCGTCCACGGCAACTTCAAAGAAGACAGCGGCACGATCACGGCGCCGCTGGGTCGCGATCCCAAAAACCGCAAGAAACAAGCCGTCGTCGCCGGCGGCCGCAACGCGGTCACGCACTTCACGGTGGTGGAACGCTTCGGCAATTACACCTTGGTGCGCTGCGTCTTAGAAACCGGCCGCACCCACCAGATCCGGGTGCACATGGCGTATATCCACCATCCCGTCGCCGGCGACCCGCTTTACGCGCCTAAGCGCACGCTGCCGGGCAACGGCCAGTTTTTGCACGCGGAAACGCTCGGGTTCACCCATCCGGTGTCTGGCCAGTGGTGTGAGTTCCAGATCGACCCGCCAACAATTTTTCAAAAAACTTTGACCGATCTGCGTGCAGGCATTGACAAAACCCGCGTGATTCGATAAGCTTGTCACAACTTAACAAGCACCTTTAACCAAGTCCAGAGAGGCTTAGAAGGTATCGTTCCTGTTGCGACAGGAGAATGCTACGACTAAACACGGTCGCCTTCTAACCAAAACTGGCTGGAAGGCGATTTTTTTGTGCCTGGGTTGAAGGCTGACAACCAAAAGGAGAAGAGAATAATGGCAAAACAAGTCGTCGATGGGGTCACCATGCAGCGCGCAATCACCCGGATCACTTATGAGATCATCGAACAAAACAAGGATCTGAACGAATTGGTCATCGTGGGCATCAAAACCCGCGGGATCTATCTGGCCAACCGGATCGCCAAGCGCTTAAAGCAGCTGGAAGGTTTAGACGTGCCGGTCGGGGAATTGGACATTCGCATGTATCGCGACGATGTGCACAAGCTCGACCACAGCCTGACGCCAGACGTCGAAGGGGCTGACCTGCCGGTATCGATCACCGACAAGCACGTGATTTTGGTCGACGATGTGATCTTCACCGGCCGCACGATCCGCGCGGCGCTGGACGCCTTGATGGATCAAGGACGGCCAAACAAGATCAGCCTGGCGGTGTTAGTTGACCGCGGGCACCGCGAACTGCCGATCCGCCCAGACTTTGTCGGCAAGAACATTCCAACGGCGCTGTCTGAAGAGATCAACGTTGAAGTCTCCGAGCTCGACGGCGAAGACGGCATCAGTATTGCCAAGTTGGAGGCTTAAGATGGCCTACCACAATGATGACGCGATCTTAGACATTCACGACCGACCGGCGCTTTCCCACTGGTTTGGCCTGTCGATCCAGCATTTGTTCGCGATGTTTGGCTCCACCGTGTTGGTCCCGATCTTAGTCGGCCTCGATCCCAGCATCGCGCTGTTTTCAAGCGGCGTCGGGACGCTGATGTACATCTTGATCACCCGCGGCAAAATTCCGGCTTACATGGGCTCGAGTTTTTCCTTTATCACCGTCATGCAGGCCTTGATGAAAGGCGCCGGCTATCCGGCCATCGCCCAAGGCACCATCGCGGTAGGTTGCGTGTATCTGATTGTCGCTTTGATCGTCAACTTCGCCGGTTCCGCCTGGATCGATAAGGCCTTGCCGCCGATCGTCGTCGGCCCGATCGTCATGGTCATTGGATTGAGCCTAGCCGGTACTGCTGCGACCGACGCCACGATGCGCACGCTTGCCAACGGCACCAGCGTCTACGACCTCAAGTACTTCGCCGTCGCCATGGTGACGTTAGCGGCAACCATCATCTATAACATGTACCTGCGCAAATTCATTTCCTTACTGCCGATCTTGTTGGGGCTGGTCACCGGCTATCTGCTGGCGGTCATCGTCGGCATCGTCGACTTCGCCCCGGTGCAACAAGCCGCCTGGTTCTCGCTACCAAAATTCCAGATCCCAGGACTCACGTATCGTCCGAAATTATATCTTGATGCCATTTTATCCATGGCGCCGATCGCGTTTGTCACGATGACCGAACACATGGGGCACATCATGGTGCTGAACGAAATGACGCACCGCGACTTCTTCAAAGATCCTGGTTTGAACCACACCCTGGCAGGGGACGGCACGGCTTCGATCATCGCCGGTTTCGTCGGAGGCCCGCCAGTCACGTCTTACGGGGAAAACATCGGCGTCATGGCCATGACCAAGGTGCACAGCGTCTGGGTCATCGGCGGCGCCGCCGGCTTTGCGGTATTGTTCGCCTTCATCGGCAAGCTTTCCGCCTTGATTCGCACAATCCCAAGTCCGGTTATCGGCGGCATCAGCTTCTTGCTGTTCGGGGTCATTGCGTCTAACGGGCTGAAGGTCTTGATCGACAACAGGGTCGACTTCGGCAAAAAGCGTAACTTGATGATCGGCTCGACCATCTTGGTTATCGGCATCGGCAACGCGATGCTCAAACTCGGCAACTTCCAGTTTTCCGGGTTGGCACTTGCCACCGTCATCGGGATCTTCTTGAACTTTGTTTTACCGAAACATGCAGCCAACGAGGAGGCATAACCATGGCATTCACAGATTTCGTTTCAGCTAATCAAGTCACCCCGACACTCGCCAGTCAATTGATCGCGCGTGCTGAGGCTTTCAAGGCGGGGGCCGTTAGCGACTTGCCCATGCCGATCTATGCGGCGAATCTGTTTTTTGAACCTTCCACGCGTACCCACACCAGCTTCGAGATGGCAGAGCGGCGGCTGGGGATGACGGTGATGCCGTTTGATCCGCGCCAAAGCTCAGTCACCAAAGGCGAAACGCTCGCTGATACTTTGCGGACGCTGGCGGCGATCGGGGTTCAAGTGGCGGTCATTCGCCATCCGGTCAAATCCTATTACCAATCACTGTTGGCAGAACACCTGCCGCTACGCATCATCAATGCCGGCGACGGCGCGGGCCAGCATCCCAGCCAGATGATGCTGGATCTGATGACGATCCACGAAGAATTCGGCGGCTTCAAGGGCCTGAATATCGCAATCGTCGGGGACCTGACGCACTCACGGGTGGCGCGATCTGACATGCAGCTGCTGCACGAGTTGGGTGCCAACCTCACGTTTTCCGGGCCGAAAGCCTGGTACACCAAGGAATTTCAGAAGTACGGCCCGTACAAGCCACTGGCCGAGATCGTGCCGGAAGTCGACGTCTTGATGCTTTTGCGGGTGCAGTTTGAACGCCTGAGCGACGCGGAAAAAGCAGAGTTTTCCGAAGCCACCTACCACGAGCGCTTCGGCATGACCGACAAGCTGTATCCGAAGCTCAAAAAATCCGCCATCATCATGCACCCGGCGCCGGTCAACCGCGGCATCGAGCTGGCTGATGACCTGGTGGAATGCCCGCAGTCGCGAATCTTCACCCAGATGCACAACGGCGTCTTCATGCGCATGGCGATGCTCGAACTCGTCTGCGCCCAACCGATCCAAGAAGGGAGCTACCACCATGCACTTGCTCGTTAAGAACGCCCGTGTCGTCGGCCCGGAACCTTTTGTGGGGGATCTGTTGACGACCGATGACCGAATCGTCGCTGTCGGCAAAGACCTCAGCGCCCCGGCCAAAACCACGGTGATCGATGCCAAAGGCAAGACCTTGATCCCCGGGTTGGTCGATGTGCACGTGCACTTTCGCGAACCCGGCTTCACCGCCAAAGAAACCATCAAAACCGGCGCCCAGGCGGCAGCTCACGGCGGCTTCACCACCGTCGTCGCGATGCCGAACCTCGACCCAGTGCCGGATAACGTCGAAGATCTCACCGCGCTGATCGCCAAAAACCACCGCGATGCCCGGATCCATGTTCAGCAATTCGCCGCGATCACCAAAGGCCTGCATTCGCAGGATCGCCCGGATTATGCTGGCTTGAAACACGCAGGCGCGCTGGGCTTTTCCAACGACGGGGTCGGGGTCCAAGACGCGGCGACGATGTTTGCCGCCATGCAAGGCGCCGCGGCTGTGAATGCCCCGATCGTCGCGCATATCGAAGACGAAGGCTTCAAAAAAATGGGCGTCATGAACGCCGGCCCGTACGCGGATAAGCTGGGGCTGCCGGGCATGAGCAACCTCACCGAAACCGCGCAGCTGGCCCGGGACCTGGTGCTGGCAGAAGCGGCAGGCGTGCATTACCACGCTTGCCATGTCTCCACCGCCTTGTCTGTGCAGCTGATCCGCGAGGCCAAAGCCCGCGGCGTCAACGTCACCGCCGAAGTCAGCCCGCACCATTTGTTGCTGGCGGACAAAGACATTCCCGGCGATAACGCGATGTTCAAGATGAACCCGCCACTGCGCAGTGAAGCTGATCGCCAAGCGCTGATTGCCGGACTAGTCGACGGGACGCTGGATATGATCGCCACCGATCACGCCCCGCACACGGCCGCTGAAAAAACCGGCTCGATGAAAAAGGCGGCGTTTGGCATCGTCGGTAGCGAAACGGCGTTTGCCTTGTTGTACACGGCGTTTGTCGCCACCGGGAAGTGGACGCTGGACCAGCTGATCGCTTGGATGAGCACCAAGCCGGCCGAGGCCTTTAACTTGCCGGCAGGACATCTGCGTATCGGCGACGTCGCCGACTTCACGTTGGTCGACTTGAACCGCGACTATGTCATCGACCCGACCACTTGGTTTTCCAAAGGCCACAATAGTCCGTTCATCGGCCGCAAGGTCCAAGGGGCTGTGGTGACGACGGTCGCCGGCGGTCGCGTCGCCTACAAGGCATGAGCAAACAAGGAGGGGCAGTTAATTGAAACGCTATTTGATTCTTGAAGACGGCAGTGTTTTTGCAGGCGAAGGTTTTGGCGCCGAGTCCGTCACCACTGGCGAAATCGTGTTCAACACCGGCATGAGCGGCTACCAAGAGACGATCACTGACCAGAGCTATAACGGCCAGATCATCACCTTCACCTATCCTTTGATCGGCAACGTCGGCATTAACCGCGACGACTACGAAAGCATCAACCCGACGGCCAAAGGGGTCGTCGTGCGCGACCTGGCTCGAGTCACCGGCAACTGGCGCGCGCAGATGAGTCTCGATGAATTCTTGACTCGCAAGCACATTCCCGGCATCACCGGCATCGACACGCGGGCGCTGACCCGCGTCTTGCGCGAAGCCGGCACCATGAAGGCCAGCATCGTCGACGCCGCCGATGAGCACGCGTTCGACCAGCTGCGCGCCTTGGTCCTGCCGAAAAATCAGGTGCAGCAAGTCGCCACGCCACACGCTTATCCAGCGCCGGGCACCGGCCGCAACGTGGCGGTCGTCGACTTCGGGCTCAAGCACAGCATCTTGCGCGAGCTGGCCAAGCGCCAGTGCAACCTGACGATCTTGCCGCCAACCGTCACCGCCGCCGAGATCCTCGATCTGGATCCAGACGGCGTGATGCTGACCAACGGCCCTGGCGATCCCAAAGACGTGCCAGAAGCGCTGGACATGATCCGTGGCATCGAAGGTAAGATCCCGCTGTTTGGGATCTGCTTAGGCCACCAGCTGTTTGCGCTGGCCAACGGCGCCGACACCTTCAAGATGAAGTACGGCCACCGCGGCTTCAACCATCCGGTTCGCGAGATCGCCACCGGCCGCATCGACTTCACCAGCCAAAATCACGGCTATGCCGTCGATCCCGACAGCATCAACCCGGATCAATTGCTGGTCACCCATGAAGAAATCAACGACTACACCGTCGAAGGCCTCCGTCACCGCTTGTATCCGGCCTTTTCCGTCCAGTTTCACCCAGACGCCGCGCCGGGTCCGCACGATGCCGCGCACTTGTTCGACGAATTCATGGAAATGATGGATGCTTTCAACAATCGTCAAGGAAAGGAACTCACGCATGCCTAAACGCCAAGACATTCATAAAATCTTAGTCATCGGCTCCGGCCCGATCATCATTGGCCAAGCCGCAGAATTCGATTATTCAGGGACCCAAGCCTGTCTGGCGCTGAAAGAAGAAGGCTACGAAGTCGTCTTGGTGAACTCCAACCCCGCGACTATCATGACGGATAAGGAAATCGCCGACCAGGTTTACATCGAACCGCTGACCAAGGAATTCCTTAGCCAGATCCTGCGCAAGGAACTGCCTGACGCGATTCTGCCGACGATTGGCGGCCAGATCGGCCTGAACCTCGCCATGGAACTGGCCAACTCAGGGATCCTCGACGAGCTGCACATCGAACTGCTGGGCACCAAGTTGTCTGCGATCGACCAGGCCGAAGACCGCGAGCTCTTCAAGAACCTGATGCAGTCGCTCAACGAGCCGATCCCAGAATCGACGATCGCCCACAACTACGAAGAAGCGGAAGCCTTCGCCAACGAGATCGGCTTCCCCGTAATCGTGCGCCCGGCCTTCACCATGGGCGGCACCGGCGGCGGGATCGCCCGCAACAAAGCGGAGCTGGCGACGATCGTCGAGAACGGCTTGAACCTCAGCCCGGTCACCCAGTGCTTGATCGAACGCTCGATCGCCGGCTTCAAGGAAATCGAGTTTGAAGTCATGCGCGACGCCGCGGACAACGCGATGGTCGTCTGCAACATGGAAAACTTCGATCCCGTGGGCGTCCACACCGGCGACTCGGTGGTTTTCGCCCCGGTTCAGACCCTGACGGACAAAGAAGTTCAGATGTTGCGGGACGCCAGCCTGCGGATCATCCGCGCGCTGAAGATCGAAGGCGGCTGCAACGTGCAGCTGGCACTGGATCCCAATTCCTTCAAATATTATGTCATCGAAGTCAACCCGCGGGTCAGCCGCAGTTCCGCGCTGGCGTCTAAGGCCACAGGCTATCCGATCGCCAAGATGGCGGCCAAGATCGCCGTCGGCCTGACGCTTGACGAGATCAAAAACCCGATCACCGACGCGACTTACGCGGAATTCGAGCCGATGCTCGACTACGTAGTCGCCAAGATCCCGCGCTTTCCGTTTGATAAGTTTGAAAACGGGGACCGCACGCTGGGCACCCAGATGAAGGCCACCGGCGAAGTCATGGCGATCGGCCGTACGGCTGAAGAAGCCTTGCTCAAAGCCGTCCGCGGCCTGGAAGTCGGGGCCGTGCACCTGTGGCGCCAAGAAGATCAAGATTTCACCGACACCGAGCTGTCTGACAAGATCATCACGCCTAACGACATGCGCTTGTTTGCCATCGCTGAAGCGTTCCGCCGCGGTTACACGATCGAAGAGATCAGCGAGCTGTCCGGCATCAACGCCTTTTTCCTCGACAAGATCTTACACATCATCGAATTAGAAGGGGAACTGCGCGCCAACCGCGACGATGTCGACATGCTGCGCATCGCCAAGCGCAACGGCTTTGCCGATGAAACCATCGCCAAGCTCTGGCACGAATCCGCAGACGACATCCGCACTCTGCGCAAAGCCCAGGGCATCGTACCGGTATACAAGATGGTCGACACCTGCGCCGGGGAGTTCGAATCCACGACGCCGTATTTCTACAGCACCTACGAAACCGAGACGGAATCGCACCGCTCTGCGCGTGAAAGTGTGCTGGTCCTGGGGTCTGGCCCGATCCGTATCGGCCAAGGGGTCGAATTCGACTACGCGACGGTGCATTCCGTCAAGGCGATTCAAAAAGCCGGCTACGAAGCCATCATCATGAATTCCAATCCTGAAACCGTGTCGACAGACTTCTCGATTTCCGACAAGCTGTACTTCGAGCCGCTGACGACCGAAGATGTGCTGAACGTCATCGACCTGGAACAACCCAAAGGCGTCATCGTTCAGTTCGGCGGCCAAACCGCCATCAACCTGGCGGCGCCGCTGGCCGCTCACGGTGTGAAGATCTTGGGTACCAGCCTTGACGACCTCGATGCCGCCGAAGACCGCGACCGCTTCGATGAAATCATTAACGATCTGAAGATCCCACAACCCGTCGGCGGCACCGCCACCGACAAGGCCGGCGCCTTGAAGATCGGCAACCAGATCGGCTACCCGGTCTTGGTCCGCCCAAGCTACGTGCTCGGCGGCCGAGCGATGGAAATCGTCCATTCCGAAGACGAACTGGCCAACTACATCGACCGGGCCGTGTCGGTTTCCAACGACCATCCCGTCTTGGTCGACCAGTACTTGGTGGGCACCGAGTGTGAAGTCGATGCGATCACCGACGGCACCACCGTTGTGATCCCAGGCATCATGGAACACATCGAGCGTGCCGGCGTCCACTCAGGGGATTCGATGGCGGTATATCCACCGCAAGATTTCTCTGATGACGTCAAGCATCAGATCGAACAATACACCGTTGCACTGGCGCACGCCTTGCACTGCATCGGGATCATGAACATCCAGTTCATCGTCCACGAGCAGCAGGTTTACGTCATCGAGGTCAACCCGCGTGCCAGCCGGACCGTGCCGTTTTTGAGCAAAGTCACCGGCGTGTCGATGGCACAAGTCGCCACCCAAGCGATCTTAGGCATGGATCTGGCCAAGCTGGGCTACACCACCGGCATCTTGCCGGTCCGCCCAGGCGTGCACGTCAAGGCACCGGTCTTCTCCTTCTCCAAGCTCAACGCCGTGGATTCCTTGCTCGGCCCTGAGATGAAGTCCACCGGGGAAGTCATGGGCAGCGATGCGACATTGGAAAAGGCGCTGTATAAGGCCTTCGAAGCCAGTCACACGCACCTGCCAAGCTACGGCACCGCGCTGTTCACCGTCGCCGACAGCGACAAGCAAGAAGCGGTGGCCTTGGCCAAGCGCTTCCGCGAAGTCGGCTACCAGATCGTCGCGACCGCCGGAACTGCGAAGGCACTCGAAGCGGCCGGCATCACGGTCACCACGATCTCCAAGCTCGGCGAAAGCGGCAAAACTGCGATCTTAGACGCGATTGCGGATCAGAAGTTGCAACTGGTCATCAACACGACCAGTGCAGATCGGGCGACGACCAGCGACGGCTACCGCATCCGCCAAGCCGCGATCATGCATGGCGTGCCGCTGATGACCAGCCTCGATACCGCTAACGCGATCGTGTCTGTGCTCGAATCCCGCGCCTTCACGACCACCGCTTTGTAGTCCTCAAAACGTCAGACGCTGTCTGGCGTTTTTGTCAGGCACCGGGTGGGCGGCCGGGTGTGGGCGAAAGCGACTCCAGCAGGATCGTTCTGTCGTGGAGAGGGTGCTCGATGGAGCTAACTTCGTCTTCGACGAAGTGGATCTCCACCTGCGCCTGGCTGTAGGCGACAAGTCGCCAGCAGCCATCTCACCACGTCAGATCGACCTGCTTCCGGCGCTTTCGCCCACACCCTGGATGGCTGCGTAGCTGGACAGGTTGAGAGCAGTGTAAAACGAGCTGTTGGTAGACGATAATGCTATCGTATTGAATCTGTAGGTTAAACCGCCATTGGGTGACGTATTTCATCATCTAGATGGATGAGATTCAACCCGAGATGCAATCCTCCAGACCACGATCGTTGAGAGAACCTATTTTCAAGAAGGAGTCAACATGCAACCAATTATCGCTTTAGATTTTCCCACTGGGCAAGATGCCGCCGATTTCGTTGCCGGTTTTGACGCCAGCGAGCCGCTGTTTGTCAAAGTGGGCATGGAGCTGTTTTACGCGGAAGGGCCGCGCATTTTGCAGCGGCTGCAGGCGCAACGGCAACTGAACATTTTCTTGGACTTGAAGCTTCACGACATCCCCCACACCGTTGAAAAAGCGGCGTATCAGCTGGGCCGACTTGGGGTGACGCTGACCACCGCGCATGCCGCTGGCGGTAGCGAGATGCTGGCGGCCGCCAAGCGCGGGTTGCTGGCTGGGGCCAAAGACGCCGGGGTGTTGCCGCCGCGGTTGTTGGCGATCACGCAGCTGACATCGACTGACACGCAAATGTTGCATTCGGAGTTGCAGATCCCCGGTGCCGTGCAAGATTCCGTCCAACACCTAGCGACGCTCGCGCAGGCCGCCGGCGCCGACGGGGTCGTGGCCAGCGCCCAAGAAGCACAAGCCATTCGCCAAGTCGTCCGGCCCGATTTTCTCATCATCACCCCGGGCATCCGCCCACAAGGCAGTGCCGTTGGCGATCAAAAGCGCGTCGTGACGCCGGGCCAGGCACGACAGCTCGGGAGTTCTGGGATCGTTGTCGGGCGTCCGATCACCCAAGCGCAAGACCCAATCGTCGCTTATCATCAAATTCTGACTGAATGGAGTAATTCCAATGACTGAATTAGAAACCCAAATCGCGCAAGACCTGTTAACCATCGGTGCTGTGACCTTACGTCCAAACGATCCGTTCACTTGGGCGTCGGGGATCCATTCGCCGATCTACACCGACAACCGGATCACCATCAGCTACCCAGAGGTGCGCGATCGTATCGCTGACGGGCTGGCCAAGGTGATTAAAACGCGCTTCCCAGATGTCGAAGCGATTGGTGGGGTCGCCACCGCCGGCATTCCGCACGCGGCGCTGGTCGCAGATCGGCTGCACCTGCCGATGGCGTATGTCCGCAGTAAGCCCAAAGATCACGGCCAAGGCCGCCAAGTCGAAGGGCGGCTGGTCGAAGGCGCCAAGCTGGTGCTGATCGATGATCTGCTGAGTACCGGCGGCTCGGTGTTGCAAGCCGCCGAAGCCGCCAAGCGTGAAGACATCGATGTCATCGGTGTCGCCGCAATCTTCAGCTACCAGCTGCCTGCCGCAGACACCAACTTCGCCGCTGCGAAAATGCCGTTTGCCACGCTGACCAACTACACGGCGCTGATCGAAGCCGCCAAAGCCAAGGGTCAGATCGATGCCGCTGAGCTGGCGTTATTGCACGCCTGGCGCAAGGATCCTGAACACTGGCAAGCATAAGCAAATACCGGTTCTCCGAATTGGTTGTCATCGGGGGTCTGTTTTTGATTTAGGCGTGCAGTATACTGGAAGCATCAGAACGGAGGCCGAGAGAATGGCATGGACGATCGATAAAACGATCGAAGGTGAATTGCTCACCACTGAGATCAGGTTCAAGAATACCAAACATAGCGACAAACTCTGGCAAGAGCGGCTAGACCCGCTGCTTACCCGCATTGCGGCAGAAGACACGCTGGCGATTTTGCGCGCAGATCCGGCGATCCAAGCGACCAAGGCCGGCTACAAGCATGTCGGCAAGGATCCCAGTCGCTACCGGCCATCGAGTGACAGCCTCTGGCGGCGGGCGATCAAAGGCAAGGGGCTTTATCAGGTCAACACGCTGGTCGACCTCAACAACGACTTATCGCTGCGCTTTCACCTGCCGTTGGGGAGCTATGACCTCGAGCAGCTGCAGCCGCCGCTGGCCTATACGGTGGCGCCTGCTGGGGCGACTTATCCCGGTATCGGCAAGGCCGCGATCGATTTAGGCAATGGGTTGGCGTTGCAAGACCAGCAAGGCTTTTTCGGCAGTCCGACCGCAGACTCGACGCGGGCAATGATCACAGAAGCCACGACGCACGCCTTAGTTGTTGTCTACGCATTCGGGAATGTCGATGAAGCGGCGATCCAGGCGACCGTCGCAACTTCCTGCCAGGAATATCTCGACGACTGCACCGTCGTTGCTCAAGAAATCGTGAAACCCGGCTGAGGCCAGAAAGTGACCGTCAGCGTTCCAGTAGCGTCTTGGCATTGGTTGTCAGGATCGCGTGCTTCAGCTCTGGCGTCAAGATCTCTGCGCCGCTCATCATCTGCACGACCATATCCAGCAATGTCGGGATCTGGGCGAATTTTTTGTGTTTTTCGTAGAAGTGGTCGAAGTGTTGGGCGGTCTTCACCAGCTTGATTTTTTGGGTGGCCTTTTTGTCATCTGCATTCACGATGATGCTGAGTAGCTGGCTAGACAGCCGACTGTTGGTGTAGGGGATGTCGCTGCCGTAGAGAAGGTGGTGTTCATCTGCGAGCGTCATCAGCATCGGTAGCTGACGCGGAAAAACCGCACCGGCCGTATCAAAGTAAACGTGTTTCATCGCCGCAAACATATCCGCGTGGTATTGGGCCTTCACAAAGGTCTCGTCACGATCGGCAAGGATCCCAAGAAAAGCCCCTGCGTGTGGCACGATCAACTTGATGTCCGGGAAGCGATCAAAGAAATGATACTGCAACAGGTTCATAAAGGTCATGGTCGTGTCGATGAAAAAGCCCATCAGCGGTGTCGGCATATCAATGTTGACGTTTTGCGGCAAAGCCGCTGGTTGATTGGGATGCATCGCCACGATGGCCTTGGCCGCATTCAGCTGGGAATAGACTTCATCAAAAATCGGCGAGCCAAAATAGATCCCGCGGGTGTTGGTTGGGACCGTGAAGCCGCGAGCCTGATGCGCCAGCGCCCAGTTGATTTCAGCCACCGCGTCGTTGACATAAGGCAGCGGTAGCGAGGCGAGGTAGCCGAGTTGCGTCGGGTGCTCGCGTGCAAGTTGTTCGCCGGCTTCGTTTGATTTGCGGGCGATCTCCAAGGTCTCTTGCTTGTCGCCAAAGTTGAAGTGTGGTGAAGACAACGAAAGTAGCGAGTAACTGATGTTATTTTTGACCATGAACGCCAGCGTCGTCTCGGGCTGCCATTCGGGGGTCGGCCAGCCGTCGGGATTTCCCGGAATGTGGCGGGCCAGTGCGTCTGTGTAAACTTTGGGTAGATAGTGCGTGTGTACATCGATAATGCCGTCCATCAAAACGCCTCCTATAGGTAATCGACACCGTGTCGGTTGCACGTTTATCTTAGGCTGGTTTGTTGGTAGCGACAATCATCAAAATTTTGGAAAGTGTTGAGTTTACTGTCATGATCAATGCAGAAAAATAAGAGTCAAAGAAAATCATTGCGACAGAAGTGCGCATCAAAGCCAGTTTCATCGCGTTGTTACAGACCGAATCTTTTGAGAAGCTTTCGGTGAGCGCCATTGCCAAGACAGCAGGAATCAATCGCGGCACCTTCTATTTACACTACGTCGACAAATACGCCTTGCTCGAGCATTATGAAGACCGGCTGACCACTCAAGTTGAACAGCTTTTCCGAGACGAATTCGATGAAACCATGCACTATCAGGATGTGCAGACTGACGCCGTGGCGACCTATCCGGTGGTCCGCGACGTGGTAGATTTCGTTGCGTCAGAATTCGACCTCTTCAAGGTCCTATTTGGCCCGACTGGGGATCCAAGACTTGAGTCGAAGCTGAAGACGATCGTCCGCACCGCGATTGCCGAACGGCTTGAAGCGCTCAAAGGCGAGCTGACCATGACGCCAGCTATTCCATCAGATTACGCATGGGAATTAGTCATTTCCGGTTTGTTCAGCATCATCAAAACGTGGCTTGAGTCGTCGGCACCAATGAGGCCCGAGGAAGTGTGTGCAATCATCATGAAGACGCGTTTCTTAAGTCCGTATGATCTTTTGGGTCTCAGGGAATAATGGTGATTTTCCGCTAAAACCAAAGCTCAGCGATTTGACGGCTGGGCAGCTCTTAGGCCATAAAATTCGTGTCGTTAAAACATCAAAGTGATATTGATCGAACCCAGCGGCTCCCGGACGGATTGGGCGGGGCGCTCATCGGCCAAGAAGTTGCCGCAGATCCCGGACTACAAGCAGTTTGCCCCGGCTATCAAAGGCGGCGCACAAGGCGCGCACCACGAACCCGGCGATCCCGACAAGGCGGCAGAGATCATTTACGATCAAGTCACCAACCACGTTGACAACCTGCCACTGCGTCTGCCGCTGGGCAAGTCAGCCAGCAATATCGCCATCAAGAAGTATCGCGATAACTTGGCGGTGTTTGAGAAGCTGCATGATCTGTCTGTTTCTGCGGATCGGCCGGAAAAGTAAAATGAAGGGCGCTGGCGTGGATGCCGGCGCCTTTTTAAGCTTCGACAACGATAACGACGATCCGATCCTGGCAAGTTTTCCGGCAGGACCAGACCATCTCGATGAATATCGGCCAAAAATATGAGAAGCGGGGCCCACGGCATTTGCCAATGCCATCTTCACGCAAAAAAGCACGCCAGTCATCTTTTCAGACAACTTGCGTGCCAGGATCGAGGGACTTACTTCAGTTCGCGTTTGATATATTCTTCAATCGTCGTTGGCTTGCGGCCTAACAACATCTCTAAGACCAGCGGATTACCATCCAGTCCCCAGTTGGTGTAAGTATCCGCCAGGTGCTCGAAGCAGGCTCGGGTATACAGATCATTGATGTGATTCTGGTTCAGGAAGTCTTCGATATCGATATGCGTGGCCTTGGTGTGTTCACCGGTGAGCTGATTGTAGATGTTCACCAAATCCACCGGGGTGTAGGTCTTCTTGGTGCCGACCAACTCGAAGGTGCCTTTGTCGTACTTATCCGGATCTTTGGCCACTTTGGCCGCAACTTCGCCGACGTCTAAGGGATCAACGTAGCACAGCTTGCCGTCGTTGGTATAGAAGTTCTCGTACTTGCCGGTCTTGTGGACTTCTTTTGGCCGGAAGTTATGCATATAGTGCATCGGCTGCAAGATCGTGTAAGGTAGTTGCGTCTTCATGCCGGTGTAGACCAAGTGTTCTTCGATGTCGCGCTTAGCCTTATGCTGCAAGAGCGTGGTCAGAATCGAGTGGGTCACAGTGATCAAAATGAATTGCTTGACGCCGTTTTTGACACTCGAATCGATCAGCTGGTTGCCGATCATCGTCTCTTCCGCCTGGAACAATGGCGGAATGAAAACGACCTGGTCGCTGGCCTTGGTGATTTGATCGATCAAAGTCATGTCAGCGAGATCGCCGACAAACGACTGCTTGATGCCAGGCAGATCCTTGACTGCTGGGTTGATGTCGGCGGCGCCGAATTCAAACCCTCGCGGCCAACAAAGCTTTCACCACATAACTGCCTGCGTGTCCGGCAGCAGAAGTAACCGTAATCATATTTTAAGACGTTCCTTTCGTTTAGTGAAGCATTACCACGGCACGATGCCGTCATCTTCGGTGAAGGTACCGTTTAAGTTGTTGTCAGGAGACAAGGCCAGCTCGATGGTGCGTGCGGCACCTTGGTCGACGGATTTGGCACCATGCTTGGCGAATTCTTCCTTGTCGACCAAGTCGGTGGCGGTCATGCCAGGGTTGACCGAGTTGGCAGTGATATTCGTGCCTTTGAGCTCTTTGGCATAAGCGATGGTCATTGCGTTCAGCGCAGTCTTTGAAGCCTGATACGGGAAGGCTACGATCTTGGAGAACATCGACGTCGGATCCGTTGCCAGGCCCAGGGAACCCATGTCGCTGGTGATGGTGATGATCTTGCCGAACGGGGCTTTCTTCAACAACGGGATCGCGGCTTTGGTCATCGCGGCGGTACCGAAGAAGTTGGTTTCAAAAACCTTGCGCAGATCGTCTTCAGACGTTTCAGAAGGCATCACGCCTTGAGGACCGGAGATCCCGGCGTTGTTGATCAAAATATTGAGGTAGCCGTATTTATCATCGATCGCCTTGATGGTCTCATCGATCGAATCCCGGTCGGTGATGTCACAGTGCACCAAGGTGACGTCCAAGCCTTGGTCTTGCAGCTTCTTGGCAGATTCTTGGCCCAGCTTCATGTCATAAGCACCCATGAAGACATGCTGGCCATGTTCACTCAAAGTCTTTGCGTGGACAAACCCCATCCCACGTTCAGCACCAGTAATCAACGTTACAACTTCACTCTTATCACTCATATCGTGTGGTCTCCTTTAATGGTAATGCGATTAGGACATAACATTAAGAAACAGCAGATTATTTTTCCGTCTCTTCGACACTAATTGCCGGCTTGATGCCTGCAGCGACCAGTTGCCGCGCACACCAGTTGGCTACGCTGCGCGGCTTGTGGTCCAGTAGCGACAGCAATTGCTTGTTGTTGCCGGCCCAGCCCCACTTGTTGTAAGACTTGCGTAAGGCATAGAAGCATTCGGTGGCAAAACTGTCCTTGCCAGCGAAATAATCCGGCCAGTACTTGATCAGCTGATCTTCCGGCACGGAAATCGGCGTGATGGTCTTTCCTGAAACTTTGCTCATCACTGCAGCAACTTCGCGTGGCGTCATCGTCTCGTTGCTGCAGGTGTAGATGGCGTACTTATAGCCGTCTTCTGTCAGCATCTTGGCGGCACAATCGGCAACGTCTAATGGGTCGACCCATGAAACGACTTTGTCGATGTCGCACATGCTTGGATATTCACCCATGTCATAGAACATCTTCATGAAAATGTTTTGATGATAGGTAGATGGCCGCAGCACGGACCAGTCTAAGTCGGTTTCGGCACCGCGATAAAGCAAGTAGCGCTCGTCGGCCGCCTTCATCCGGTGTTGCAACAAGGTATCCATGTTCGGATACATGCAAGACAGATAGACGTATTTCTTGACCTTGGCGTCGATGGCGGCATCGATGGCGATGCGGCCCATCTTGGCTTCTTGATAGGTGAATTGCGGCGGAATGTAAAGCACCCGATCGCAACCCTTCATGGCCTGGGCCACAAACTTTGGATCACGGCTGTCACCGACCATGGTCTCTTTGACGCCTTGTTGTTCAAGATGATCGATGCAGGAATCTCCTGATTTCAATGAGGAGAGGAATGCAAGTCACTGCCAAGCAATTGAAGGAAAAGACTGTGTCTTGATATTAGAACGTATGTTTGGTATAATTGAAGCATCCATCGGAGGTGAGATTATGCCTAAACCCAACGCGTTATCCATGGCGGAACTCCCATATCACTTTGGGGTACGTGTCCGCGTTTATCCATCTACTGAACAAAAACGCCTCATCAAACGTAATAGTGATGCTAGTAGATTCATCTACAACGAGATGGTGGCGATGAATCGCGAGTTGTTTGCTTTACGTCAGGTGAAGTGTCCTATCAGTCTCATTACGCGGCGGATTGCTACACTACAAGAACGCCTAAAGCATCCAGCCAGTGGCATCAGTAACATTCACGGTTGGCTGAATCATCCTGATTTTGATGCTGACATGAAGGCCAATGCGGTCAAAAATTACCGAGTGGCTTGGAAGC